>NZ_CAJXIP010000056.1 GCF_913054395.1 uncultured Roseovarius sp. | reverse complement strand
AGGAAAGGTCGCCTCGACCTGAACCTCGTGGATCATCTCGGCGATGCCTTCCATGCATTGATCGCGGGTGATGACGTGGCCACCGGCCTGCATCATGTCGGCAACAGACCGGCCATCGCGCGCGCCCTCGACCACCGCATCGGTAATCAGGGCAATCGCCTCGGGATGGTTAAGCTTGACGCCTCGCGATAGGCGTTTGCGTGCCACCTCGGCGGCCATTGCAATCAGCAGTTTGTCTTTTTCACGCGGGGTAAGTTGCATGTGTCAAAGTCTCCATGACGTTGGCAAACCGTCCTGGCTCAGGCGGTCCAGAACCGGAACGAGGGTGGTGCGCATTTCAAAGCTGTCGCGCGCCAAAAGGCGCAGGACCAGAACATCGTCGGCAATCATGCTGACCCCGGCGGTGGCAGGCAGCATCGCGCGCAGCGGGCCAAGGTGGGTCCCGGCATCGGGGGCGACAAGGACAAGGCTCGCCATTGCCCCGGCCCCACCCGCGATGGCGGGGCGGGCGAGATGGGTGGTGGCATCACCGGCCAGCGTCATGCCATCCAGATAGAGAGGGACGCCGCCCCGTGTGATTTCAATGCGATCCTGAAAGTTTATGTCGCGCAGATCCTCACGCATGGCCGCGCGCCCAAAGACCAGCGGCTCGACCATCAAAAGCCGCGCGCCGACCGCAAGATCAATAGAGAGGCGGCGGCGCAGCGCCGAGCGCTCGAACAGGATCATTTCCTGCGGCAGCCAGTACAGCCGCGCATCGGCCTCGACGGTGAGGGTCGTGGCGACGCGCCCCACCTCGCTGGCCTGCGCACGATAGGCGCGCTCTGCCGCCTGTGTCGTGAGGGTCAGGCTTGTGCCTTCGCCCACAAGCGCCGCGATGTCATAGCGGTCGCCGCCGGTGATGCCGCCGGCGGTATTCACGATAATGGCCTCGACGCCGACACCGTATGTCCGTGGCAAGACCAGCTTGAGCGACCCCGATTGCCGCAGGTCCGCAAGCCGCGTCACACCTGCCTTATCGGCGCGCACCGCGATCGAGGCCGCGCCAATCGCACGCGGCTGAAGCAGGGCAGAGGGGCCCGCAGGAAATGAAACTGAATGGTGAATGATCGCCCCCGCAACAGCATTGTGTTCGCACCCGAGTCACCACATCCCCGCGCGATACGGCAATAAATGCGCGCCAAAACCGGCAAAGGATGACGCCCGTGATGAAAATATAATCAGCAACGCCCGTATGCGCCCATGATTTAGGCATTTGGCCGGAATGGATTGCCTGAAACACCTTGGCGATTTTCCAAACCGCCGCGATCGCACAACGATGTGCCATCCCCTCAGGCCGACTCGGCCATTTTGAAGATTGGGGGTGTGTGACGACCAGTCGAATTGGACCTCGCGCCGGCCGCCACACGGATCGCAACACTTGGTTGCGGGGAAACGGTACGGCGCAGGCCCGTCAGAGGCAAGGCGCAACCCGCTTTCCCTGCCTGGAGAACGCAATATGAAAACGAAGACGCTTGCCCTTGCCGCCGCCCTGTCAATGGGGGCCGCGCTGCCAGCGATGGCGCAGGATTGCACGATCAAAGTGGGTGTTCTGCACTCGCTCTCGGGCACAATGGCCATTTCCGAAACCACCCTGAAAGACACCATGCTGATGCTCGTAGAGCAGCAGAACGAAAAAGGTGGCGTGATAGGTTGTAAGCTTGAGGCGGTGGTCGTCGATCCGGCCTCGGATTGGCCGCTGTTCGCGGAAAAGGCGCGCGAGCTTTTGACCGTGCATGATGTCGACGTGATCTTTGGAAACTGGACCAGCGTCAGCCGCAAATCGGTTCTGCCGGTGATCGAGGAACTGAACGGCCTGCTGTTCTACCCGGTGCAATATGAGGGCGAGGAAAGCTCGAAGAACGTATTCTATACCGGCGCCGCGCCGAACCAACAGGCGATTCCGGCGACCGACTATTTTCTCGAAGAGCTTGGCATCGAGAAATTCGCACTGCTTGGCACCGATTATGTTTATCCCCGCACCACCAACAATATTCTTGAATCCTATCTGCAATCCAAAGGCATCGCCGCCGAGGATATCTTTGTGAACTACACGCCCTTCGGTCATGCCGACTGGTCCAAGATCGTGGCGGATGTGGTTGCCCTTGGCGCCGATGGCAAACGGGTCGGCGTGATCAGCACGATCAACGGTGACGCCAACATCGGCTTTTACAAGGAACTCGCCGCCGCAGGTGTCAGCGCCGATGATATCCCGGTGGTGGCATTTTCCGTTGGCGAAGAGGAACTTTCGGGGCTTGATACAAGCAACCTCGTCGGTCACCTCGCGGCCTGGAACTATTTCCAGTCTGCCGATACGCCCGCCAATGCAGAATGGATAGCCGCATGGAAGGCCCGCATGGGCGAAGAGCGCGTGACCAACGACCCGATGGAAGCACATTACATCGGCTTCAACATGTGGGTGAACGCCGTCACTGCCGCCAAGAGCGCCGATGTCGATGCCGTGCGCGCCGCCATGTATGGCCAGGAATTTCCCAACCTGACCGGTGGAACCGCCGTGATGCTGCCCAACCATCACCTGTCCAAGCCGGTGCTGATCGGCGAGATCACTGCCGACGGCCAGTTCGACATCATCAGCCAGACCACCGAAGTGCCCGGCGATGCCTGGACCGATTACCTACCGGCGTCGGCGGTTCTCAAGTCTGATTGGAAAGACCTCGGCTGCGGGATGTACAACACCGAAACCGCAAGCTGCGTGCAGCTTTTGTCAAACTACTGATCGTCTGATCACCGAGGGGGCGCGGCTGTGCCCCCTCTTTCCCTTACGCCCCGGAATTCCAATATGAAGACCATGCTTCTCACGGTGCTGAGCGCGCTGTTTCTGTGCCATGGCGGCACCGCACAGGCCCAGACGGTACAGGACATTCTGCAAAGCCAACGCGCGCTGATCGAGCAAAGCTCGCGTCGTACCATCGGTCCGGCTATTGACGCGATTGCCGATAGCGGGCTTGCCCAGATGCAGAGCGTGCTTGAGGCATGGCAGGCCAAGGACATGTGGCAACGGCTTGAGGATGGCTTTTTCTTTGCCGCCCACAAGACCGCTGACGGTTCTTATGAGCTGACGGATTTCGAAAGCGGTGCCGTCATTGGCACCTATCCCAAGGATGCCCTCGCACAGATCAAACCCAATAGCGGCATTCGCGCAATGATTGCCACCGCCCTGGTCAGGTTCCAGCTTTCTGATCCCGATATGGCCCGACGCGGCGAGGCGCTTGATTCCATCGCCCGCAACCCTGAAGCAGGCCTGCTTGGGCCGCTGCGTGCGGCAATTCCCTCTGAGAAAGACCCGACGCTATTGGCGCGCAAACTGCGACTGGAGCGGTTGATGACCATGTCCTATGACACCGACACCGCTGCGCGGGTTGCGGCAATCACGGCAATGGCGGGCGATCTTGGGGTGGATTTTCGCGCCACACTGAACCCGATCCTGACCACGCGGATCGTGGTCGCCGATGCGGGCGTGACGCCCGAGGGCAATATCGCCGCCACGCTTGTGCCCGGTGAGGCCGCGCTTTCGCGTGATGCCGCCTATGCGCTTTTGGTCGAGGCAGATAAGGCGCAACCCGTTCTAACGCCGGATGCGCGTGACGCGGGCCTGGAAGCGCATATCGAAAGCGGGCGCATCGCGGGCACGCCAATCGCAAAACTTGACACCGAGACCGCGCGCGACGCCGCTTACGGCGCGCTCGCCGCCAAGGGTCTTGTGCCCCTCCTTGTCCACCCCCCCGATATCGACGCAAGCCTTGCCAATCATCAGTTCTTTTCGATCTACCATGAGCCCTCGCAACAGGTGACCGAGGCCGCCGAAGCCGCCCTTGCCAAATCGCAATCGCGCGTTGTGGCCAGTCAGGCAATCGACCTCGGGCTTGATGCGCTGTCGCTCGCCTCGATCTATTTTTTGGCCGCCATCGGCCTCGCCATCACCTTTGGGGTGATGGGCGTGATCAACATGGCCCATGGCGAATTCATCATGATGGGGGCCTATACCGGCTATGTGGTGCAACAATTCGTGCCCAACCACACCGCCTCGATCCTCGTGGCCGTGCCGCTGGCCTTTGCGGTCACCTTTGCCGCCGGGGTCGCGCTTGAGCGGCTGGTGATCCGCTGGCTGTATCACCGCCCGCTTGAAACCCTTCTGGCCACCTTCGGTGTCTCTATCGCGCTACAGCAGTTGGCAAAGAACATCTTTGGCACGCAGGCCCGACCGCTGACCGCGCCATCCTGGCTTGACGGGGCATGGGTGATCAATGACGTGGTCTCCATCAGCTATATCCGCATCGCAATCTTCGTGCTCGCGCTTATGTTCATGGGGCTGTTCGTGTTCATCATGAAGCGCACGCGGCTTGGCCTTGAAACCCGCGCCGTCACCCAGAACCCGCGCATGGCGGCGGGCATGGGGATCAACCCGGACCGGGTGAACATGCTGACATTCGGGCTTGGCTCGGGGATCGCGGGCATTGCCGGCGTGGCGATCGGGCTTTTTGCCAAGGTCACCTCGGAGATGGGCGGCGATTACATCGTACAAAGCTTTATGACCGTTGTGGTCGGTGGGGTCGGCAATATCTGGGGTACGCTGGCGGGGGCCCTGATGATCGGCGGCTTTCAGAAGGGGGTTGAATGGCTGAACCCGTCGAACACCCTTGCCGCGCAGACCTATATGATCGTTTTCATCATCATCTTCATTCAATTCCGGCCGCGCGGCATCATCGCGCTCAGGGGCCGGGCGGCGGGGGATTAGCGCCATGAACCGTTCCTTCATTGCCCGCAACCCATCGGTCCTTGTGTTTCTGGCGCTGCTGGCGCTCTTCACTCTCGTGGTCAGCGTCCTGTCAGAGGGCTTTGGCATCGGCCTTGTCTCGACCAGCTTTGTAAAAACCCTTGGCAAAACGCTTTGCCTTTGCCTGATCGCGGTGGCGATGGATCTGATCTGGGGCTATGCGGGCATCCTGTCGCTTGGCCATTTCGCCTTCTTCGGGCTTGGCGGCTATATGATCGGCATGTGGCTCATGTATGAGCGCACCCGCCAGATCGTGGTCTCATCGCTCTCCGAAGGGGTGCTGCCACCAACCCCCGAAGAGATCGAGACCGGCATCGCAGGCCAGATTTTCGGCGTTGTCGGAAGCGCCGATTTCCCGCTGATCTGGGCCTTTGCCGACAGCCTTGTGATCCAGCTTGCATTGGTCGTGCTCGTGCCAGGGATCCTGGCGCTTGTCTTTGGCTGGCTTGCCTTCCGAAGCCGCGTGACCGGGGTTTACCTGTCAATCCTGACACAGGCGATGACGCTTGGCCTGTCGCTTTACCTGTTTCAGAACGCCAGCGGCCTGCGTGGCAATAACGGGCTTTCCGGCCTTCAAAACCTGCCCGGCGTGAGCGCGCCGCAATCGGTCGTCTCGATGTGGTTCTTCTGGGCCTCGGCCCTTGCGCTTGCGCTTGGCTATCTGCTTGTGGCCTGGGTGGTATCGGGCAAGTTCGGCTCGGTCATTCGCGGCATCCGCGACAACGAGGCGCGGGTGCGGTTCCTTGGCTATTCGGTCGAAAGCTACAAGCTGGCGGTCTTTACCCTGACGGCCTGTCTTTCCGGCATCGCGGGCGCGCTTTATTACCCGCAGGCGGGCATCATCAACCCCGCAGAAGTGGCCCCGATCGCGTCGATCTACCTAGCGGTCTGGGTTGCCATCGGCGGGCGCGGGCGACTTTACGGCGCGGTGATCGGCGCGGCCTTTGTCAGCCTCGTTTCAAGCTGGTTCACCGGCGGGCAGGCGCCCGATATCAATCTCGGCTTTTACACCATCCAATGGGTCGACTGGTGGCTTATCCTGCTGGGGTTGAGCTTTGTGCTGGTGACCCTGTTCGCGCCCTCGGGCATGGGTGGCCTTGTCGATCTTCTGATGCGGGGCAAGAAGCGCGGAGGCAACACATGAGCACCCTTCTCGAAGTCTCCGGCGTCTCGGTCAGTTTTGACGGCTTTCGCGCCATCAACAACCTGACCTTTCAGATCGGCAATGCCGAATTACGCGCCGTGATCGGGCCGAATGGCGCGGGCAAGACCACCTTCATGGATATCGTTACCGGCAAGACCAGACCCGACAGCGGGCACATAAGCTGGGGCGAAAAGAACCTCTCGCTGATCGGGATGTCAGAGGCCAGGATCGCGCAGGCGGGCATTGGCCGGAAGTTTCAGAAACCCACCGTGTTCGAGGATCAGACCGTGCAGGAAAACCTGCTCATGGCGCTGCGCAAGGATCGCGGGCCACTGGCGGTGCTGTTCTTTCGCCCAAGCGCCGCCGACCTTGAAAGGGTCGCGGAACTTGCCGGGGAAATCGGTTTGACGGACTCGCTGTTGAGGGTGTCGGGTGAGCTTAGTCATGGACAGAAACAATGGCTCGAGATCGGCATGCTTCTGGCACAGGAGCCGCGCCTGTTGCTCGTCGATGAGCCCGCCGCCGGCATGACCCCGGCAGAGCGTGAAAAAACCACGGCGATCCTTGTCGAGGCGGCCAAAACCCGCGCGGTAGTGGTGGTCGAGCATGACATGGAATTCGTGCGCCGCCTGAACTGCAAGGTCACGGTATTGCACGAGGGCGCGGTTCTGGCCGAAGGCTCGCTGGATCATGTCACCAAAAATCAAGAGGTCATTGATGTCTATCTGGGGCGCTGAAGCATGCTGACTGTTGAAAACCTGACCCTGCATTACGGCAAATCGCAAATCCTCAACGGGGTGTCGATGGCGGCGCAGGCGGGGGCGGTGACCTGTGTGATGGGCACCAATGGCGTTGGCAAGACAAGCCTGTTGCGCGCGGTTGCCGGGGCGCATCCGCGCTCGGGCGGCGAGGTATCCCTTGACGGTGCGCAGCTAGGTCGTCTGCCCGCCCATCAGCTCGCGCGGATGGGGGTTGGCTATGTGCCGCAAGGGCGGGATATATTTCCGCTGATGAGCGTGCTGGAAAACCTCAGGACCGGGTTTTCCTGCCTGCCCAAGTCAGAGCATCACGTGCCTGACGAAATCTATGACCTGTTTCCCGTCCTCAAGGACATGCGACAGCGGCGCGGTGGTGATCTTTCGGGCGGGCAGCAACAGCAACTGGCGATTGCCCGCGCCCTGATCACGCGCCCCAAACTGTTGCTTCTGGACGAACCGACCGAGGGAATTCAGCCCAATATCATCCAGCATATCGGCGATGTGATCCGCCTGTTACGCGAGCGCGGCGACATGGCGATCGTCCTTGTGGAACAATATTTCGACTTCGCCTTTGATCTGGCGGATCAGTTCGTTGTCCTCAAACGCGGCGCGGTGGTGGCCAATGCCCCCAAAGAGGCGATGGACCGCGATACGTTGATGGGCCTTGTCTCGGTCTGAGGCGGCGCGCGTCAGGACAGGTCGCTGACCTGATAGGTCGATTTTGCCAGCCACTCGGGATTGATTTCGACGCCCCAGCCGGGGGCATCGGTGACACGGGCGTGACCATCCTCGATTGTGTAGGGGGACTCTGCGAAAAGACCGTCCTGCCACGGGTAGTAATCGGCGCCCTCGATCGAGAATTCAAGGTATTTGCCCGCATTCGGAATGGCGCGCAACAGGTGCATCGTGAAAAGGGTGACCAGCGACCAGTTCGCACAATGCGGCGTAACCGGCAAACCGGCGGCGCGGGCCATTTCCACGACCCGAAGCGTGCGGCTGATGCCCCCGAGATAGAGGATATCGGGCTGGACGATATCGACCGCGCGCATGTCGATCATCCGCTTCCACGTGGGCAGGTCGCAATCCTGTTCGCCACCCGTCACGTCGATGTCGAGCGCGTCGGCGACCTGCTTCGTCTGCTCAAGCTCCCAATAGGGACAGGGTTCTTCATAGTGACAGAACCCGTGATCCTGAAGGATATGGCCGACCTCGATCGCGCGCTCGGGCGAGTAACAGCTATTGGCGTCAATCAGCAGGTCGACGTTATCGCCAAGCTCGCGACGCATGGTCGGGATGATCTCTTCGGTGCGACCGGGCCATTCGTCGACATTGCGGCCAACCTCGGCGCCCGCGCGCACCTTGAAGGCATCAAAGCCCTGAGTGTCGCGCAGATGCTTGAGGCGCGTCGCCTCGTCCGCCGGGGTGATGTCGCGCTTCATCGAGCTGGCATAGGCGCGGATAAGACCGGGCGTGCCGCCCAGAAGCTCGGCCACCGGTTTGCCCACCTGCTTGCCGCGCAGATCCCAGATCGCGGTATCAACCCCCGCCATCGCCCGGCGCAGGTAAGAGCCGGGAAACTTGTGCTCGCGCTCGGTGACGATATCGAGAAGGTCATCAAGATCGGTGGTATCCTGCCCCAGCATCCACGGTGCGACCTGACGGTGCAGCACCTGGCAGGTGATGTCGGAATGATAGGTCGAAACCTGCCCCCATCCCTGCGCGCCATCCTCGGCAGTAACCCGGACAAAGCCGACCGCCTGATTGGTGAAGGTCTCGATAGATTTCAGTTTCATGCCAGGTCCTTCACTGTCACTTGCCGCCAGAGCCACGGCCAAAGATCTGCGCCAGTATCATCATCAAAGTGGTCACCCCGATCATGATGGTCGAAATCGCCGCAATCGTCGGGTCGATCTGATCGCGCAGGGCGTTGAACATGTTGCGTGTCAGGGTCGGATTGTCGCCGCCAGAGATGAACATCGCAATCACCACCTCGTCAAACGAGGTCAGAAATGCCAGCAAGGCGGCGGTGACCACTGCAAAGCGGATCTGCGGGAGGGTAATCGTCACAAAAGCCTTCCAGCGCGCCGCACCAAGGCTGCGCGCGGCAAGTTCCTGGTTCATGTCATAACTCTTGAGCGCCGACCCGGTGACGATCAGGACCAGCGGCAACGCAAGAATGCTATGGGCCAGCACAAGCCCGGTCAGCGAATAGAGCAGGTTAAGCTTGACGAAGACATAGAATGCGCCAATCGCCACCAGAACCACCGGCACCATCATCGGCGTGATCAAAAGCATGAAGGCGAGGCGCACCCAGGCGACCCGCGATGTGTGCAACCCATAGGCGGCTATCACACCCACAGGCGTAGCCACCAGCATCGTGAGGAACGCCGCCTTGAGCGAGGTAAAGGTGGCATTCATCCATTCGGGCGAGTTGAAATAGCTTTTGTACCACCGAAGCGACCATGTCTCGGGCGGGAACTCCAAATACTGGGAATCCGAGAACGACATCGGAATGACGATCAATGTCGGCGTCACCAGCAACAGCATCACGACGGTGGCAAAGACGTATAGCCAAAGCCGCTGACCATGGGTGATCTGCGTCTCGGAGGCGGGGCGTTTGAGCCAGTTCAGCATCAGTGCCCCCCTCCGGTCATCGCCGCCAGATTGACAAAGCGCGAGGCGACCCAGAGGATCACCATGGTGATCACCAGCAACACGACGCCAAGCGCACTTGCCGCGCCCCAGTTCACGAACAATTCGATGTTGGACACGATCTTCATCGACACCATGATCACCTTGCCGCCGCCAAGCACCGCCGGGGTGACGAAAAATCCAAGGCAAAGCACAAAGACCATCAGCGAACCGGCAAACAGCCCCGGCGTCGAAAGCGGAAAGAACACCGTCCAGAACGCGCGGTGCGGGCTTGCCCCAAGGTTCGAGGCGGCCTTGAGGTAATCCTTATCAATCGCCTTCATCGCGTTATAGACCGGCAGGATCAGGAACGGCAGCATGATATGAACCATCCCGATCAGGGTGCCGGTCATATTGTGGACGATCTTGACCGGCTCGTCCCAGAGACCAAGCGAGATCGCCCAATCGTTCACAAGCCCTTTCTTTTGCAGCAACACAAGCCAGGCATAGGTGCGCACCAAAAGCGAGGTCCAGAACGGCAGCAGAACCGTGATCATCAACAGGTTGGCAAGGCGGTTTGGAAGCTGTGACAGGAAATAGGCCAGCGGATAGCCGATCATGATGCAAAGCCCAGTGGTCAAAAGGCTGACCTGAAAGGTGGTCACGAAAATCCGCGCATAGGATTTTCGCTTGATCATCCGCTCGTAATTCTCAAGCGAAAACTGCCCGTCCGCACCGACGAAGGACACGTAAAACAGCCAGCCGACCGGAATGACCAGAACCACCAGAACCATCAGCAGGGCAGGCGAGCTCAGCCCGAACAGCCTGAGCCGTTCAAGGCGTCCATCACGGCGCAGGCCTTCGCGGTTGCTATCCAGCGCAACCATCTCAGGTCTGTCCGCCGTCGATCAAAACAGTGTCTGCGGGATCAAGCGCAAGGGTCACCGGATCGCCGACCTTCGGAAGGTTCGATACCGTACCGCCCCGTATGGCGCCGCGCAGGCTGATCTCTGTGCCATCGGCAAGGGTTGCATACATCAGGTAACTGTCACCCTGATAGACCACCTCGGACGCGGTGCCCTGAAACAGGTTGCTGCCCTCCGTGGCCCCCTGCGGCACAAGCCGCAAGCGTTCAGGGCGCACCATCAGGACAAGCGTCGCGGTATCGGGAAGGGCGCCCGTGTATTCAAGTGCGGTATCGCCATAGACCACCTGATCACCCGACCGCGTGACCGGGATGAACGTTGAATCGCCGATGAAATCCGCAACAAAGCGGTTCGCCGGAAGATCATAAAGCTGTTGCGGGGTGGCAAGCTGCATGATCTTGCCGTGATTGACCACCGCGATCCGGTCCGACATGGTCAGCGCCTCGCGCTGATCGTGTGTCACGTAGACCGTGGTCATGCCAAGCTTTTCGTGCAGATGGCGCAATTCGATCTGCATCCGGTCGCGCAGTTTTTTGTCGAGCGCCGAAAGCGGCTCGTCCATCAACAGAATACGCGGTTCGAACACGATAGAGCGCGCCAGGGCGACACGCTGCTTTTGCCCACCCGACAGCTGATCAATCCGCCGCTCGCCATATCCGCCAAGCTGCACCGTTTCCAACGCACGCTCGATCCGGGCGGCGGCCTCGGGTTTCGGCACACGGCGCAGGCGCAGCGGATAGCCGACATTGCCCGCCACGGTCATATGCGGAAACAGGGCATAGTTCTGAAATACCATGCCAACATCACGCAGATGCGGCGCGGTGCGGATCACCTCGGCCTCACCGAATTTAAGGCTGCCGGTGTCGGGGCGGGTGAACCCGGCCAGCACCATCAGAAGAGTGGTCTTGCCAGAGCCCGACGGCCCAAGCAGGGTCAGAAATTCACCGCTTTTCACATCCAGAGAGACATTATCAAGCGCATGCACCGCGCCATAAGTCTTGGTTACATTGCGAACGGTGATCGGCAGGGCGCTGATCGTATCTTGCGTCAAATCTTTGTCCTTCAATTCCGCGCTGCGGGCCCATCTGCGACCCGCAGCATATCGGTCCGGCAAACCGGGGCCTACTCGGTCAGCATTTCCTGATACATCTCGTCGGCGATGGTTTCCCACTTGGCATACCACTCAAGCGAGACCGGCAATTGCATCGCTGCGTTCTCAGGCGACGACGGCAGACCGGCGGCGACCTCGGCACTGATTTCACCGGTGCTATAAGCGGCCTTGTTGGTCGGGCCATAGGTGATGTATTTCGGCAGGTCGTCCTGATACTCGGCCTTGGAAATCTCGGCGAGGAATTCCATTGCCGTATCCTTATTCGGCGCGCCCTTGGGAATGGCAAAACAGTCGTAATCCAGCAGCGCCTGATTAAAGCTGTACTTCACCTTGCCGCCATCCTTGGCCGCGTTGTCAAAGCGACCGTTCCAGCCGGTGGTCATATCGACCTCGCCGTCCTTCATAAGCTGCGCGTGCTGCGCGCCAGAGGACCAGAACACGTCAATGTTCGGCTTCAGTTCGCGGATCTTGTCAATCGCACGTTCGATACCCTCTTCGGAATCAAGCACCGAATAGACATCCTCGGGCGCAACCCCGTCGGCCATCAGCGCCGGTTCAAGCGCACCGGCCACCTTGTTGCGATAGGCGCGTTTGCCGGGGAACTTGGTGGTGTCGAAGAAATCCGCCCAGCTTTGCGGGCCCGCATCGCCATAGGTTGCAGTGTTCCAGGCATAAACCGTCGAGAACACATCGCCACCGACGCAATATTCGGATTTCAGCGTGGGATAAAAGCTTGAGACGTCAATCACCGAATAATCCAGCGGCTCAAGCAAACCTTCCGCGCCGGCACGGGCCGCAGAGCCCGAGCCGCTTGCGACGATATCAAGCGAAACCGCCCCGGTAGAGACCTGAAGGCGCACGTCGGACATGCCGCCATAGGTTTCCTGTTTCACCTCGATGCCGGTATTTGCGGCCGCCGGTTCAAACAGGGCCTTGCTCTGCGCTTCCTGATAAGAGCCACCCCAAGACGCGATGGTCACCGTCTTGTCCTGGGCCAATGCGACGGTCCCAAGCAGGGATGCCGCCAATGTAAGACCTAATGTTCTGTTCATGTCTATCCTCCGTGTTGCCAGTGTTGCGCTTCCTCTTTGGAAAGCCTGTGCCGCCTGTTTTATGTCCGGACGGGTCGGCGCCTTGTCCATCCGGTTGTCTCGATCTATTGCACGACCTCCGCGCGCTCGCGCTGCTTGCGGTCGGTCCGGCGATACCATGCCACCACCGCAGGCAGGAACCACGGGTTGCCGGTGTAAAACGGCCGTGTCGGATTGTTCAGCCCGTCAAACGCGGTCTTGCCCTCGGCCAGCCCAAGCACCTTCTGGCCCAGGCGTCGGCCCAGATATCCCGCCATCGACACCCCTGACCCGCAATAGCCCATGGCGTAATGCACCCCGTCATGCACACCGGTATGGGCCAGCTCGTCAAAGGTATAGGCAACCCGGCCCATCCATGAATGGGTGACCTTATAGGGTTCAAGCTGTGGAAAGATCCGACACATATCGGCAAAGAGTTTCGGCCCGCTGACGGTGGTATCGGTCTCATTCGCCGAGACCCGCCCGCCGAATAGCACGCGTTGACGATCCGGGGAGGCACGGTAATAATAAACCACCTTGCAGGTATCGCTTGCGATGCGGTCGGTCGGGAACAGTTCGTCCATCACATCCTTGGGCAGGGGCTCGGTGGCGATCACATAGCTGCCGATCGGAATGACCCGCCGTTGCATCCACGGCGTAAGCCCGGTGGTATAGCCATTGGTCGCCACGATCACATCGCGCGCGCGCACTTCGCCCTTGGCGGTGACAAGGACAAATCCCCCGGCCTCGCGCCGGAGCGCCGTGACCGCGCAATTGCCCACCACATGCACACCCGCCGCCATTGCCAATGACAAAAGGCCACGGTGATATTTCGCCGGGTTGATCGAAGCATGGCGCACAAAGACAACCCCGCCATGATAAACATCAGAGCCAAGTTCGCCACGCTGCTCGGCGCGCGGGACCGGATGGGCCTCGATGCCCTCTTGTTTGCGCAGCCTCTCGGCGTCGCGGGCAATCTCGTCATAATGCTGCGGCGTATGGGCGGCGTGATAGCGCCCGTTACGGCGAAAATCACAATCTATACCCTCGGCGGTGACAAACTCTTCGATCCACTCAAGCGCGGTTTCGCCTTCCTTGCGGATCGCCCTTGCACGCTCGGGGCCATATTTTGCGCTGAGCTTTTCAAGCGAGGGCTTGATGCTTGTGCTGATCTGTCCGCCATTGCGCGTGCTGCACCCCCAGCCGGGATCCTCTGCGTCAAGCACCATGGTGGACCGCCCTGCGCGCGCCGTTTCAATCGCCGCATGCATGCCGGTATAGCCAGAGCCGATAATCGCCACATCCACGAATTTCAACGGCGTGCCGGGCAGGGTGGGGGGCAACGGTACGCCGTCCAGCCAATAAGAGCTGTCCTTGCAATCCGGCATCATATTTGTGTGCCCCGTCATGTCGTGTGTCCCCAACCCTCAGGATCCGTTGCGCTTGCTGATTGACGATAGGAATAGGATTTGATTTAATCAATTTAATATTCGTTATCTAAGTATTCGATTTCTTTATGCAAAATGGATCGACCGCATGACGTTGAAGATGCGCCATCTTGAGGTTTTCAATGCGCTGCTCGACGCTGGCTCTGTGTCGCGCGCGGCGGAGCGGCTGAACCTGACGCAACCTGCCGTCAGCATCGCCCTGAGCAATTTCGAGGCCGAACTCGGCTTTCGCCTGTTTCATCGCGAACGCGGCTTTTTCGCCCCCACCAAAGAAGCCATGCTGCTGCACGACAAGGTCGCCCAGGGCCTTCGGGCGATATCGCAGATCGAGAAACTGGCGCAGGACATCCATTCGGGTCAGACCGGCGCCGTCAGCATTGCCACGAACGGGGTGCTGGCGGTCAACTTTCTCCCCAAGCTTCTGGCGCCGTTCCAGCGCGACCACCCCAATATCCGGGTCGAAATCAAAGTGCATTCCTCGCGCCAGATCGCATCCTGGGTGGCGAGCCACCACATCGACATCGGCCTGATTGATCCGCCGGTGCCCGTCGCCGGCCTTGATGCCGAGATTTTCGATTTTGAATGCGTCTGTACCATGCACAAGGATGATCCGCTGGCGGCGCTTGACACGATACACCCGCAATCGCTTGTCGGGCGATCAGTGATCAGCATCATCACCGGCGATCACATGATCGACCGTCAGCTCGACGCCCTGCTGGCCGAAACCGACACCGTCGTCGCGCGCAACACAAGCGCCTATTACTTTGCCATAGCCCGCAATCTGGTGGCAGAGGGTAACGGCGTTGCCATCCTTGACCCGATCAATGGCAAGATCGACCTGCATGACGGTGTCGTCTGGCGGCCCTTCACGCCGCGCATCGACAACAGTCTGGCCGTGATCACCGCCAAGGGCCAGCCGCTTGGACAGGCCGCCGATGAAATCCTGAGCCGTATCCGCGCCGGACTCCGGAAATTCATCAATTGACCGCCACGCATCCATAAAGGGCCTCTTCCCGTGTCAGCACCACACCGCCTCAATGCCTTTCTGCACGCCGCAGGCGACAGGTTTGCCGCCCATGACAGCGACATCGCCCGCCAGATCAGCGGCGCCCTGAAGATCACGCAATCCGCGCCACCCGCCTTGCCCGGTGCCACACTTCCGGCCTGTTCGGTCCTGCCCGACCTTCTGTCGGCATCACAGGATGACCTGGCCGCGCTTCTGATCGCCTGCGCGGGTGATCTGCACTGGCGCTGTGCGGGGTTCGGCAAGCTGGCACCAGGGACCGAACAAAAACTTGCGGTAACCGAAATTATCGGCCCTAACGCCATGTTCCCCCATTCCCGCCTGAGGTTCGGATTGTTGATCCAGCGCGAGGGGTTTCATTATCCCCGCCACCGTCACGCCGCCGAAGAGCTTTACCTTATCCTCGGCGGCACGGCGCATTGGGCGGCGGGGGATCAACCGCATGCCCCCCGCGCGCCGGGCGGCTTTGTCCATCACACGTCGCTACAGCCTCACAGCATGATCACCCGCACCGAACCGATGCTCGCCATGTGGGGCTGGGCGGGCGATATAGAGGGGGCGTCATATTCGCTCTGAAACCCTGACACACAAAGGATGCACCAGCATGATAAGCCTTGAGACCTTCAAAGACCTCGCCGCCCTTCCGGTGGAAAACTTTGCTCCGAAGCCGACCACCCTGACCGAAGGCCAGCTTGAGGCCTCGGCACCGCTCTGGACCTCGAAGGACAGGCTGACCAAGATCGGCGTCTGGGAATGCACCCCCGGCGATTTCACCGCCGATCGCAGTACGGTCGCCGAATTCTGTCACATCATCTCGGGCCGCGCGACGGTCAGAAACCATGACGGCAGCGGCGCGCGCGATATCGGGCCGGGTGATCTTCTGGTCCTGCCCGCTGGCTGGAAAGGCGAGTGGACCATTCACAGCCATATCCGCAAGCTCTTTGTGCTTCAGGCCAACGCCTGAAGGCCGGGGCCTAGGACCCGAGAAGACCGATCCCGCCAAAGACCACCACAACCGCAATCCATTGCGGGCGGGTCATCGGTTCATTCAGGAAAATCCGGGCAAGGATGACCGTCAGCATCCCGAACAAGGACGAGGCAACAGCCGCGAATTCGGGGTTCGGCAAAGATCCCGCCATCGTGACCAGCGCAAGCGCCGAGGCATCCAGAAACCCGAGCACGGCCAGGGTGCCCCAGATCCTGGCCGACATCGTCCAGGGGCGGCGCCCGACGATCAGCATCACCCCGATAAGAACGGTCGCCGTCACGTGCGCCACGAAGATAACCGGAAGGTCCGCCCCAAGGCGGACCGCCGCCTGAGAGGTGGCAAAGGTGGCCGCGAAACACGCCCCTGTCAGGATTGAAAACACGATGGCGCGGATTTTGCGGTCGCTGCCCCCTGACGCGTCCGACAGGGTTGCCACCAGGGCCACACCCCCGACAATGCCCAGGACCGCACCCCATTGCAGGCCCGAAATCGCTGTGCCATTCACCGCAGCCCAACCCACCGACAATACCGGATAAGCCCCGATGATCGGCGCCACGAGTTTGACCGGCCCGATGGAGAAGGCGAGATAGAGGCACAGGCTTGCGACAGCAAACGCCGCGCCCGCGCCCACCGCGATCCCATAGGCGGGCAGGGTCATCGCGGCCCAACCCGTTCCAAGCGCGGCAACGGGCGCAAGCAGGACAGTGCCAAGCAACAGCACAGTGAACAGCATCGGCACAATCGCCAGCTTCTGTGTCATCTGGCGCACGAAAAGATCGTGAAAAGCCCAGGCACCGGCAGCATAAAGTCCCAATATCAATGACATTTCCCTGCCTTCCGCAATCAGGTGCGCGCCGTTGCGGCACATTTCGATTATTCTTTCAGGTAAATAAAGTTTACGCAACGAGGATGCGCCGCTATTCTCGCAAGTGGACGCGCGCACCGTTGTGAACATATCGGGGTCCGTAGATGACAAAGCGAATGATTGACGCCATCGGCGGCGAGGACATGCTGTCCAAGCTGGTGAATGACTTTTATGATCTGATCGAAACGATCCCCGAAGGGCGCAATATCCGGCGGTTGCACCTGCGCGGGCATGGTCTGGATCATGTGCGCGGCGCACAGTTCGATTTCCTGTCCGGATTTCTTGGCGGGCGTCGCTATTTCGAGGAAAAGCACGGGCACATGAACGTCAAGCTCATGCATGCCCATGTGCCGATCTCAGAGCAAGACGCCGAAAACTGGCTGATCTGCATGGATAAGGCGCTTGCGATGAACGGGTTGCACGGGTCCGAGATCGACAAGTTGCGCCAGACCTTCCGGCGGGTCGCCTTGTTGCTGGTCAATGATCTTGAGGATTGGGGAGTATCGCCGTCGCAAACGCTCAGAGCGGGCGGCGGCACCGCCTGAAAACACGCGCCATTACGGCCCCCGGCCCAACCACACACAAACGGCCCCGGCGGATTTGCGCGGGGCCGTCGTGCGTTCGCTGGCCACCCGGCCGTCAGATATCAAGCGTGTTGCTACGCTCCCATTCGCTGAAATGGGTGCAGAACTCGTTCCATTCCTGATGCTTCATCTTCAGATAGGCGGCTGAAAACTCGGCGCCCATCGTGGCCTTTAGTTCGGCATCTTCATCATAGGCGCGCAAGGCGTCCAGCATGTTGAGCGGAAGCTTGGGCGCGCCCGTCACCTTGTGACCTTCGGCATACATGTCGATATCCCAGCGTTTGCCCGGATCGGCCTTTGACCTGATCCCGCTAAGCCCGGCCGCAATGATGATCGCCTGCAACAGATAGGGGTTCACCGCCCCGTCCGGCAGGCGCAGCTCGAACCGGCCGGGGCCGGGGACGCGCACCATATGGGTGCGGTTGTTGCCGGTCCAGGTCACGGTGTTGGGTGCCCAGGTGGCCCCCGAAATCGTGCGCGGCGCGTTGATCCGCTTATAGCTGTTGACGGTCGGGTTGGTGATCGCCGCAAGGGCACTGGCATGTTTCATTATGCCGCCCAGGAAATGCTTGCCCTGTTCGGACAGGCCCAACTCGCCGGTTGGCGTGTCATCCTTGGCCCCGGCAAATACGTTGGTTTTCGCCATGGCGCCGGGGGCATCCCAGACCGAAATATGCGCATGACAGCCGTTCCCTGTCAGACCCTCGACAGGCTTTGGCATGAAGGTCGCCCGATAGCCGTGTTTTTCGGCAACGGATTTGGTCATGAACTTGAAAAACGAATGCTTGTCGGCGGTGACAAGCGCATCGTCGAAATCCCAGTTCATCTCGAATTGACCGTTGGCGTCTTCGTGGTCGTTCTGATAGGGATTCCAGCCCATTTCGAGCATGTAATCACAGATTTCGCGCACCACGTCATAGCGCCGCATCACCGCCTGCTGATCGTAACAGGGTTTGGCCGCCGTATCGAAGGGGTCGGACAATTCCCGCCCGTCCGGGGTCAGCAAGAAGAACTCGGCCTCGATGCCGGTCTTGACGTGAAGCCCCTCTTGCGCCGCCTCGGCGATCAGACGGCGCAGCACGTTGCGCGGCGCCTGTTCGACATCCTGACCTTCCATGATGCAATCGGCGGCAACCCAAGCGACTTCGCGGTTCCACGGCAACTGGATCACCGACGAGGGGTCGGGCACGGCAAGCATGTCCGGATGCGCCGGCGTCAGGTCAAGATAGGTGGCAAAACCGGCAAATCCGGCGCCATCCTCCTGCATGCCCGCAATGGCCTGCGCCGGCACGAGTTTCGCCCGCTGACCGCCAAAAAGGTCGGTGAATGAAATCATGAAATATTTGATGTCGTTTTTCTTGGCGAAGGCAGCCAGATCGGTTGTCATGTCCGTCTTTCCTTGTCCCTGTTGTTGGTTTTGTGAAATCTGCGCCCGCTGCGGGCGGGCGCAGTGTGTTGTCTTAGAACCCGCCCTTGCCGGGATACCAGTTGGTGCCCGCAAGTGGAACCTGTGCCATTGCGGCGGCCTCCATCGTGAGGGCGACAAGATCCTCTGGCTCGAGGTTGTGAAGGTGGTTCTTGCCACAGGCACGCGCGATGGTCTGCGCCTCAAGCGTCATCACCTTGAGATAGTTTTTCAACCGCCGCCCCCCTTCAATGGGATCGAAGCGCGCCATAAGCTCGGGGTCCTGCGTAGTGATGCCAGCCGGATCAAGACCTTCGTGCCAGTCGTCATAGGCGCCCGAGGTGGTGCCAAGCTTGTTGTATTCGCTTTCCCATTTGGGATCGTTGTCGCCAAGCGCGATAAGGGCTGCGGTGCCGATGGCAACCGCGTCCGCGCCAAGCGCCAGGGCCTTGGCCACATCGGCACCCGAGCGGATACCGCCCGAAATCACAAGCTGGACCTCGCGGTGCATGCCCATGTCCTGAAGTGCCTGAACGGCGGGGCGGATACAGGCCAGCGTGGGCTGGCCGACATGTTCGATGAACACGTCCTGCGTCGCCGCCGTGCCGCCCTGCATGCCGTCAAGAACGATCACATCGGCGCCCGCCTTGACCGCAAGCGTGGTGTCGAAATAGGGCCGCGCACCGGCGATCTTGACATAGATCGGCACCTGCCAGCCGGTGATTTCGCGCAACTCCAGGATCTTGATTTCAAGATCGTCCGGCCCGGTCCAGTCGGGATGACGACAGGCAGAGCGCTGGTCGATGCCCTTGGGCAGGTTGCGCATCTCGGCCACGCGGTCGCTGATCTTCTGGCCAAGCAGCATGCCGCCGCCACCGGGCTTGGCGCCCTGGCCAACGACGATTTCAATGGCATCCGCCTTGCGCAGATCATCCGGGTTCATGCCATAGCGCGACGGCAGGTATTGATAGACAAGCTTGGAGGAATGCCCGCGCTCTTCCGGGGTCATGCCGCCGTCGCCCGTGGTGGTCGAGGTACCAGCCGCATTCGCGCCCCGGCCAAGCGCCTCTTTGGCAGGGCCGGACAGCGCGCCGAAGCTCATCCCGGCAATGGTGATCGGAATATCAAGCTCGATCGGCTTTTTGGCAAAGCGGGTGCCAAGCGTGACCTTGGTATCGCATTTCTCGCGATACCCTTCCAGCGGATAGCGAGAGATTGACGCGCCCATGAACAGCAGGTCGTCGAAATGCGGCACCTTGCGTTTTGCGCCGCCCCCGCGGATGTCATAGATGCCGGTGGCCGCCGCGCGGCGGATATCGCTGTTCACGTCCTGCGAAAAGGTCGCCGACTGGCGCGGTGTGGTTTGCGGAATGCCTTTTGATGTGTGTTTGTTCATTGACATATCCTCAGTAGGCCGACGCGTTATCGACGTCGAAATTATACAAGTTACGTGCAGAGCCGTAGCGCGTGAATTCTTCGGGCTTGGCATCGGCACCGGCGCGGGCAAGAAGATCTTTCAGGATCTCGATATGCTCTGGCCGCATCTCTTTTTTCTCACAGTCGGCGCCAAGGCTTTTGACCTTGCCGCGCACGAAAAGATGCGCCTCGTAACAGCTATCGCCAAGCGCGTCGCCAGCATCGCCAAGCACCACGAGGTTGCCCGATTGCGCCATGAAGGCGGACATATGGCCGATGTTGCCATGCACAACGATGTCGATGCCCTTCATTGAAATGCCACAGCGCGATGACGCATTGCCCTTGATCACCAAAAGCCCGCCATGTCCGGTCGCCCCGGCATATTGGCTGGCGTCGCCTTCGACGACGATGGTGCCGGACATCATGTTTTCGCCGACACCCGGCCCGGCCGATCCATGCACGTTGATGGTGGCCTGCTTATTCATGCCGCCACAGTAATAGCCGGTCGATCCCTTGACCGTCACTTCGATCGGCGCATCAAGACCGACAGCAATCGCGTGGCTGCCCTTGGCGTTGACAATTTCCCAGGCGGTCTGATTGGTATTCGCGGCCTGTGCGTGCAATGTTTCGTTCAGCGCACGCAATCCCTGCGCCTCAAGGTCAAATGTCTGCATCTTAATGACTCCAGAAATAGACGGTTGCGGGTTCGGGCTCCCAGACGCGGGCGTCCTCGATACCCGGAAGGTTCACAAGGGCACGGTATTCACTGCCAAAGGCCACGTATTGATCGGTTTCGGCCATGACCGCAGGCTTGCAGGCAATCGGGTCGCGGACAACGCCAAAGCCGTCCTTGGTACCGACAACGAAGGTGAAAAAGCCGTCAAGATCGTCAAGCGAGCTTTCAAGCGCCTCACCGAGGGTGCTGCCGGTCTGCATTTTCCAGCTCAGGTAGGCGGCGCCAACCTCGGTGTCGTTTTCGGTCTCGATGTTCATGCCCTCGCGGCGCAGCTTGCGGCGCAGGCTGTTGTGGTTGGACAGCGAACCGTTGTGCACCAGGCATTGATCCGGCCCGGTCGAAAACGGATGCGCGCCCATTGTCGTCACGGCCGATTCCGTCGCCATGCGGGTGTGGCCGATGCCGTGGCTGCCTGACATCTGCCCAATCTCAAAGCGCGCTGCCACATCTTTGGGCAATCCGACCTCCTTGTAAATCTCGAGCGCGCTGCCCCGGCTCATGATCCGAAGCGTGGGGCTGACTGTGGCAATCGCCGCGCGCGCTTTTTCGATCAGACCATCCGGCATGCTGAGAACGGCATGGGTGCTGGAAACCGTGAGCGAGACCGGGGCGCCGATGGCCTCACTCA
>NZ_CAJXIP010000055.1 GCF_913054395.1 uncultured Roseovarius sp. | reverse complement strand
CGCTTAATGCGCGCCAGAGCATCGCAACTTCCTTACATGATCTTGAACGCCGGATCCGCCAGCGCAGGCCCCGCATTTGCCACCGGCAAGGGTTTGCCTGCAACGGTCTTCTTGATGCCGTGAATCCATTTCTTGGCGCGTTCATTCAACTGAAAGCTCTTGGTCATAGACCGCCCGCGCGTCACCAGAATACCGATATCGGCGCCCTCATAACGGTAATCGCCGGGCTGAAGGATACGCAGGAAGAAGGCCTCGTTTTCCGATTCAACCGCGCGGCGGTGATAATCGAAGCGGTCAAAGACAACATGGCCATCCTCGAGCATTTTGTAGATGCCGGTTTCGGGCGCATCTGTGCAGATATCGACGCTATCCTCGGTGTGTTTGATCACCATCTGCGACCAGCTGTCGATCATGTCGGGATTGGCCCACCTGTTGTTCAGCTCGTCCACATCAAGATTGAATTTCTTCCTGGAAAATTCCAGCAGGTGGAACAGGAACAAAGGCGCATCCGCATGGGCAAAGGCGGCGTGGTTGGTCATCGACGACGCCCCGGTGATGCGCGGGTTCAGTTCGCCCAGCCAAAGATCGCCGGTTTTCTTGTCGATCAGGAAATCCAGCTCGAAATAGCCGCGATAGCCCTCTTTGCGAAGCTGTTCGCCGAATTTGAAGGTCAGATCGCGCGCCTTCTCGCGGACCTTGGGCGGAAAGGCGGTGGCGAGGATCTCGTTGCCGCACCAGCCGCCACGATAGGGCGTCAACTCCTTGAAGCCGACAAGTTCGGTCATCAGCGGGCCGACGATGGTGCCTTCCTTGGTGGCGCAGGCCTCGATTGCGGACCCCCGGCAATCAATCCGCTTCATGATCTTGATCTCACCCTCGCCGACGATCTCATGTTCGTGGCGTCTAAAATCGGCCTCGGACTTGATGAAGAAGGTTGTGTGCCCGCTATCGCCAAAGGCCGATTGCAACACCAGATCATGACCGATCCCGGCCTTTTCACAGGTCTTTTGCAAATCCTCATAGGATTTCACTTCGGCCAGCACATTGGGCACCGAAGGAACACCGGCCTTGTTTCCGATACGGACGGTTTCGATCTTGTTGTCCATCTGGGTGCGCAGCCCGGCCTTGGGGAACCAGACCTCGGCGCCAAGTTCCTTGGACAGACGCTCGGTTTCCTCGTCGAACATCAGAAAGACAAATTTGGGCTTGCCGCCGCGCCGCTTGATGAAATCAATCACCTCTTTGTGCTGCAACAGGTAGTTGTTGATATCCTCGATCGACTGGAATTCGGCGTGGGGCTGTTCCGACGGGCAGAACACGTTCGGATGCTTGCCGCCGTAACAGTCGATATAGCAGATGTATTTGAAGTTCTTCACCCACTCATCAAGCCCGAGGAGGTTAAAGTTCGTTGCCGAAATAAAGTAAATCGGGTCTTCGTTGCGATGAAAGAACCGGCGGATTTCCGAGATATTCTTAAGCACAGTTGCCATGATGTTTTCCCTTCCTTATTCGGCTGCAGTCTTGATGGTTTTGGCCTTGGGCAAGGCCGCCAGGGCCTCTGGTGTGAAAACGCGCAAACCAAGATCGGCGCGGTAGCCATGAATTTCATTGACGTCGAGCGCGCGCATGAAGGCAAGGATTTCCTTGCTGATCACCTGTCCGGGCACCAAAATAGGAAACCCCGGCGGATAGGGGATGATAAAGCTGGCCGAAACCACTTCTTGCCCGGCTTCAAGCGCGTCCTTGAGAGATCCGTCCAATTCCAGATAATCACAGTTGTTCAAGTCATAACTCAGGTAATAGGCGGTCCTGATATCGCCCTCTGGCGTAAGGTCGTCGGGGCGGAACGCATCGTGAAAGCGGCTGAAATCCGGCAGGGGCGGGTAATTCTCGGTCAGGTTTTTCACCCGGCGGTCAAACGCCATCCGCTCCATGTTCGAGGCATCGTCAAGCAGGTCGTCAAGGTCCTTGGCTATTTCGACCAGCACCTCGATCAGATAGGCCACCGACGATCGCGTGGTGCCGATATTGGTCATGAACAACACGGTATTGCGCGAGGTCTTGTTGATCTGAATGCCGTATTTGTCCATCAGGATATCGGTCTTGAAGGTATCGCCATCCCAACCGGTTCCGCCAACGGCAAGGGTGACACGGGTGGCATCAAGCACGAAATCATCCTGCTCCCAGCAATCCCACATATCGGTCCAGCCCTGTTCATTGTCGAAATAGCTGGTGACGCCGCTTTGGCGGTGATGCTCGGGGATCATGTCGCCGGCGGTCAGCACCTTGAAATACTTTTGCAACAGGGGATGGGTGCTTATCGCCTTGCGCATCGACATCGCCGCCTCGATCTGGCGCTGGACGAATTCAAAGCCTTCAAGTTCCACTTGGCGGCGCCCGACATCGAGCGAGGCGATGATCTGATAGTTGGGCGAGGTTGACGTATGCGTCATATAGGCTTCGTGGAACGATTGCTCGACCTCGCCTTTGAAGTCCTGATCGTTGACGTGGATCATCGACCCCTGCCGCAAAGAGGTCAGCGTTTTATGCGTCGATTGGGTGGCATAGACCCTTATGCGCGCGCCGGGCGGGGCGACAAGGCGGGTTTCAAGCCATGTTTCATCGGGCTCATCGGCAAGCGCCTCTTGCTGGGCCTCATAGGTACGACGGTGCGCATCGGTGCGCAGGCGGCGGCGCAGGTTGTTGGCGGTGCGCATGGCCGTACGTTGACGATAGGTCGGGCTGAAGCGAGCAAAGGCAAACCAGGCCTCATCCCAGAGGAACACAAGGTCGGGCTTGATCGCCAGACATTCCTCCATCACGCGCTCGACATTATATACCAGCCCGTCAAAGGTACAGTTGGTCAGCAAGAGCATGCGCACGCGCTCAAGTTTACCGGCGGCCTTGAGCGCCAGAAGCTGATGTTTGATCTCGCGCAGCGGCACCGCACCATACATCGAATATTCATTGAGCGGGTAACTATCGAGATAAACCACCTCGGCACCGGCCAATACCATGCCGTAGTGGTGCGATTTGTGGCAATCGCGGTCGATCAGTACGATATCGCCGGGGCGCACAAGCGCCTGCACTACGATCTTGTTGCAGGTCGAGGTGCCGTTGGTGGCAAAGAAGGTCTGTTTCGACCCGAATGCCCGGCTGGCGAGTTCCTGTGCTTCCTTGATGGGTCCGTGCGGTTCCAGAAGGCTATCAAGCCCGCCAGAGGTGGCCGAGGTCTCTGCCAGAAAGATGTTTGGGCCGTAAAACGCGCCCATATCCTGAATCCAATGGCTGCGGGTGATGGATTTGCCGCGGCTGATCGGCATTGCGTGAAACACGCCGGTCGGCTGTTTGGAATAGTTCACCAGCGCGGTAAAGAACGGCGTCTTGTTGCGTGCCTCGACCCCGCGCAGGATATTGAGGTGCAACTCCATGAAGTCTTCCTGATTGTAGAAGACTCTACGGCAAATTCCAAGATCCAGCCCGGCGATATCCTCGACCGAGCGTTCGGTGACAAGATAAGCGTCAAGCTCGGGGCGGACCCGGTCAATCAGGCGGCAGAGTTCGGGGCCGTAGTTCTCGGGCAACAGCGCCTCAAGTTCGTCGGCGCCGCTGGCGTTGCTGAGGTATTTGCTGAGAATTTCGTTTTCGTTCTTTGACTTCAGAACCAGACCGGGGCGCACCACGATCGCCTGGATGTTGTGATTGAACAGCACCGCGATAAGCGCGTCTTCCAGGCTTGGCACCACGACCGCCTCATAGTGGAACGGATCCTCGGGGCGGCGCATGCGGGTGACGTTGGACCTGAGCCATCGTTCCTGTTGTTCGCTGACATTGTCGACAATCAGCACCTCGAAATAGGGGCGTGCCATGGCGCGGGCCTCGGGCGATAGCATCGCCTCGTCGTTATGTTCCTCATCGTCAAGGCTGTCGCGATCAAGCGGGATCGTGCGGCGCCGGTACGCCCCGGTGGTCAGCGCGCGGGTCACCCGGTGCACGCCAAACGAAAGATCTTCGAAATTGCCATGCTCGAACTGACGGCGCATGTGATCAAAGGCCGCCATGCCGGGAAAGGCCCAATAAGGTTCGATCAGGGCGAGGGCGTCGAAAAGCTCGTTGATCCGCGTCCTGAGGGCGGGAATCTTCTTTGCGTCCCGTTCCCTGCATATCGAGGTCGTGGCCTCTCGCAACGCACTCCACCGGTCAGAGCGAAGCTGCGTTGCGGAATAATAGTCGCTTACAGAATCCATCAATCTTTCTCCCGGTTGTCCGGCCGGAACGCGATGAATGGATCACGGGCAATGGCCGCCCGAAGCCTTGCGTCCTAGCCTACTGTTGTCCTGCCCTCGAAAGGGGTCGTTCCATATCCAAGCGCGCGCTTGTGATTGCGTTCCTCGGCCTCTGCATCGGCGGGCACATCCACATGCAACCCGGCGCGCGATCCCTGTTGGGGAATTTCAAGCGGTCCAAGGGTTCGAAGGTAATCGTCGGTGCCGCTGTTGCGGTCATAAACCGAGAAATCGACCGACCGGTCGCGGAAGCTTTTAAGCACCTGCCCCAGGCCTTTCATCCCGGTTTCGCGTTGGCGGCGCACCATCGAAAGATCGACCTCGATCGGGAACATGTCCTCTTGTCCCGCCGACTGGTGCAGCACAAGCGATGTCGGATCGACCACCAGTGATTTGCCGACGCCGCCGGCGCCAAGGCCGTTCACGTCAAACACATAGCATTGAAACTGTGCCGCCGTGGCGCGCGCGATGGCAAGCTCGGCGTCGCGGTCGGTGGTCCCGGTCAGAACCGGATGAAGCAGCACTTCGACGCCCTGACTTGTCAGCTCTCGGGTGGTTTCCGGGAACCACATGTCGTAACAGATCGACAGACCAAAGCGGCCCACCTCCGGCACATCGAAGACGCAGAATTCGGTGCCCGCCGCAATCCCCGCCTCGTAGGGCAGGAAGGGGAACATCTTGGCATAGCGACGGATCACGTCGCCATCGGGATTGATCACCAGCGACGTGTTGTAGATCCGCCCGTCGACCGGCGAAGTCAGAAACATCGAGCCGGGGATAAGCCATATCTTGTAACGCCGCGCTGCCTCGCAGAACTGATCAATCACGTCGTTCTCGTGGGGCAAGGCATATTCGTCGAGCGGACCAAACGGCGAAAGTTCGCTGAAAACCACCATTTGCGTCCAGGGAAACCGTGCCATGAGAACGTCAAGACGATGAAGCATCCCTTCTACGTTCGGTTGCAGGGCGTTGACGTACATCTGTACGCCGGCAATTGCGAAAGGGGTCATAATGTCAGCTCTCCGTGCTGGCAGAGCGGCCCGGAGCGGGCACAAGGAATCTCTGCTTTGACCACCTATTACGCCCTTACCACCAAAACGGAAACGGGTGATCTGCGCACGATCCTATCAGCATTCGAGCCGACAAGAAACTCGCGCACACGGTCGGGTTTATGCGAGGCCATGATTACCAGATCGCATTTTGTTTCCTCGATCGTCTTCAGAACCTTCTTGTGAATCTTGCCAAAGGCGAGGTGCTGTTTCACGGCAACATCCTCTGGAACTTCGGCAAGAACCAGATTGTTCAGCGCGGTGTTTGCGGCGGCAATCGCCCTTGTCTCGAAATCCTCGGGGAAGAAGCCTTCGACAAGCGGCGTGCCCATGTCGGGCACGACAGACATGATATGCAACTTGCCCTTAGAGGCGCGCACAAGCTCGACCGCCTGAGGAAGGGCCTTTTGCCAGGACGCGGGGGCATTCAGGTCGATGGTGAGCAGCACTGTATTGAACATGGTCTCTCTCCTCAGGCGGCAGCTGATTTGCGGGGGCTGCGGGCATTGCGACCCCGCTGAAGGAACACGACAAGGCCCAAAAGCAAGAGCGCGGGAATGAACATCAGGTATTTGCTGGGCTGATCTATAGGTCGCAGCACGCGCAATACCTCTTGATCCCAATCGAGACCGGCACTTTCCGCCGCGCTGCCAAAGGTCACGTCGTCAATGAAAAGCGTGCCGCCCTCGTCGCGGAACAACAGCCCGGCATTGGTCAGCCGCTCCTCACCGGTTGCCCCCTCTTTGATCGGCAGGATGGCGACGAACTCGATCGGGTCGCCAAGGTCGTTCACCCCCGCCACCCGAAGCCGCAGGTCTTCGCCCACAGGTGTTGCCATCGCCGCAGCGGCGATCTCGGCCGGGTTTTCCTCACTATAGGGTGGCGCCACCATGTCCATCCAGAACCCCGGACGGAACAGCGTGAAGGCAATCAGCAACAGCGCGAGCGTTTCGTAAATGCGGTTTCTCGCAATGAACCACCCCTGGGTTGCCGCCGCGAACAAGAGCATGGCAATCGTTGCGATGACGAAGACGAATATCCCCTGCACCCATGTCACATCAATCAACAGCAATTCGGTGTTGAAGATGAACAGGAACGGCAAGGCGGCGGTGCGCAGCGAATAAAAGAACGCCACCACCCCGGTCCTGATCGGATCGCCGCCTGACACGGCGGCGGCGGCAAAGCTTGCAAGGCCGACGGGGGGGGTCACATCGGCCATGATCCCGAAGTAGAACACAAAGAGATGCACGGCGATCAGCGGCACGATAAGCCCGTTTTGCTGGCCAAGGGTGACGATGACCGGGGCGAGAAGGGCCGATACGACGATATAGTTCGCCGTGGTCGGCAGGCCCATGCCAAGGATCAGCGACAGGATCGCGGTCAGGAACAGAATGGCAAGGATATTGCCACCAGACAGGACCTCGACCACATCGGCAAGCGCCGAGCCAACGCCGGTCTGGCTTACCGCGCCGACAATGATACCCGCGGTAGCGGTGGCGATGCCGATACCGATCATGTTGCGCGCGCCGGTCTCAAGCCCGTCAATCAGGTCTTTCACACCCTGCGCGACGGTATTGCCGATCTTGCCTTCACCGCGCATGATCGCGGTCAGCGGGCGTTGGGTCAGCAGGATGAACACCATATAGGCCGTCGCCCAGAATGCCGAGAGACCGGGGGACAGGCGATCCACCATAAGCGCCCAGACCAGCACAACGACCGGCAGGACGAAATGCAGCCCCGATCGGACCGTCGGCCCCGGCAGGGGCAGCGCGGTCACCGGCGCATTGGGGTCGTCAAGCTCAAGCGGTTCTTCCTTGGAGGCGACATAAAGCAGGCCCACATAGACCAGCGTCAGGAAGACGAAAATGATATAACCCGCCGCATTCGGAAAGGCCGGACGGATCCAGCCCATGCCGTAATAGACCGCAAAGGACAGCGCACAGATCGCGGCAACGCTAAAGGCTATGCCAATCAGGCGCTGTACGATCGGCTTGGGCGTATAGGCGCGCGGAAGGCCTTGCATGCCGGCCTTGAGGGCCTCGAGATGCACGATATAGACAAGCGCGATATAGCTGATTACGGCGGGCAGAAAGGCGTGTTTTACCACGTCAAAATAAGGAATGCCGACATATTCCACCATCAGGAACGCCGCCGCGCCCATCACGGGTGGCATGATCTGACCGTTGACAGAGCTGGCAACCTCGACAGCGCCGGCCTTTTCGGAACTGAACCCGACCTTCTTCATCAGCGGGATGGTAAAGGTTCCGGTGGTCACGACGTTGGCAATCGACGAGCCGGAAATAAGCCCGGTCATTGCCGAAGAAACGACCGCTGCCTTGGCGGGGCCACCCTTCATGTGGCCCATCAGGCTGAAGGCAACCTGAATGAAATAGTTGCCGGCCCCTGCCCGGTCGAGAAGCGATCCGAACAGGACGAACAGAAAGACAAAAGATGTCGAGACACCCAATGCGATGCCGAACACGCCTTCGGTGGTGATCCACTGGTGGTTCACGATTTCCGCCAGGCTGTTGCCCTTGTGGGCGATGATGCTGGGCATATAGGGGCCAAGCACGGTGTAGACGAGAAACACCGAGGCGACGATCATCAGGGCCGGTCCAAGCGCACGGCGCGTGGCCTCGAGCAAGAGCATAAGGCCGATCACGGCGATCACGAAATCCTGAAGGATCGGGGCGCCAACGCGGCCGGAAATATCCCGGTAATACGCATAGAGATAAAGCGCCGCAATCGCGCCGATAATGCCAAGGGCCCATTCCCAGATCGGCACGCGATCTTTTGGCGACCCCAACAGGATGGCCAACACAAGGGCTGCGGCAACCAGCGGGATCCACCATGTTGACGCATTTTCCTTGGCGCCGACCATGAACAGAAACGCCAAGACTACCGGTACGACGACGCCAAGGCCCAGCTGAAACTTGCTGCGCGCCGCGGGAAAGGCCGCGAAAGCGAGGAAAATTGCAAAGGCAAGGTGGATCGAGCGGCTTTCAGTGTCGTTGAACACGCCCCAGCCGACGATAAATGGAATGGGCGAGGCAATCCAAAGCTGAAAAAGAGACCAGGCAAGGGCGACGCAGGTCAAAAAGATGCCTACGGTGCCTGTGGTCCCCCGCCCGCCCGTATCAGAGGACGCGACAAGGGCGTCAAGTTCGGCCTGCGAAAGGCCGCCACGATCTGGTGCTTGCTGCTGCTGATTTGGATTGTCCGACATATCAGTCCCCCGCGGCCCTAACATCGGGCGCTTGATTGCTGTGCCTTGAGGCCCGGTGCGGCAAAACCCGTCCGCCGCACCGATTGTTCAGGTGTTCAAAGGCAATCCTGCCTTACTGCCAGCCACGCTCTTTGTAATAGCGGACGGCACCGTCATGCAGCGGCGCCGAGAGGCCGGCGCTGATCATGTCTTCTTCCTTCAGGTTCTCGAACGCCGGGTGCAGGCGCTTGAACCGATCGAAATTGTCAAAGACAGCTTTAACAACCTGATAGACCACCTCGTCATCAACCTTCGCCGAGGTCACGAATGTTGCCTTCACGCCAAAGGTGTTGGTGTCGTTGGGCGAGCCTTCGTACATGCCGCCGGGCACCGTGGCCGCAGCGTAGAACGGATTATCCGCGATCAGCTTGTCGATTTCGGGGCCGGTTACCGGGACCAGAACCGCATCGACGGTCGAAACGGCCTCTTGGATCGAGCCATTGGGATGGCCAACCGTATAGATGATCGCGTCAACCTTGTTATCACCTAGCGCGGCAGCCTGTTCGGCGGGCTTTAGTTCCGAGGCGAGGGCGAAATCATCCGTCGTCCAGCCAAGCGCGTTCATCACGACCTGCATGGTAGCATGCTGACCCGAACCGGGGTTGCCGATGTTGACGCGCTTGCCCTTGAGATCCGCAAAGGTGGTGATGCCGGAATCTGCGCGTGCAATCACGGTAAACGGCTCGCCGTGAACCGAGAACACGGCGCGTTCGTCGGTAAAGGCATCTCCTTCGAATTTAGAGGTGCCGTTATAGGCGTGATATTGCCAGTCGGACTGCGCCACGCCCATATCCATGTCACCCGCCTTGATGGCGTTGATATTGGCGATCGAGCCGCCGGTCGACGGAGCCGTGCACTTGAGGTTGGTTTCCGCCGTGGTGCGGTTCACCAGACGACAGATTGACTGACCGACAACGAAATAGACGCCGGTTTGCCCGCCGGTGCCGATGGTGATGAACTTTTCCTGTGCGAAACTTGCCGTACCGGCCAGCATGGCGCCAGCGAAGGCAATGGATTTGAAGAGTTTCATGACAGTCTCCCTGTTGTTTGATTTAGGTTGCCGATCTTATGGGTCGGTCTCATTTATTTCAGTCTTGCGCCGAAACCTGTGTACGTTCGAACCATACGCCACCGTCTCGCAAGCGCAAAATGGCGTTCAGACAGAGTGCCCATGCATGCGGCCCTCCTGGGGTCTTTCTCCGTCTGATTGAAACAGTCTGCACTGTTTTCGCTTCTTATCAAGAGGGTACTGGTGTTTATTATTTTCAGCATATGCCTTATGGATTATTCATCAAGGGGTGCCATATGTAACTGGCGACCGCTCGTTCAAATGGCACAAGACTGTATGAAAGCGCGCTCGGGTTCTGGTCCTGGAGTAGCCCCGCGCGACCGGTTCGCGCCGGAGTCATCAGCGACCGCCGACAAGACCAACGCGTCAGTCAAGCCCCTCATATCTTAAGATGAATTTCTGATTAATATTAATAAGTAACATCTGAGTATGCCTGTATCGCCCCTCGGCGGCGACTAGGGTGCGTTGCGCGTTTGGAGAATGTGACGACAGGTAAAGCCATGCAAGAAGGGCCTGCGGTTGCGTCTAGGAACGCGGCGCCCGGCACCGGGCATTGTTACCCTGAGCGGTCAATCGACAGGAAAAAGAAGGGCTGCGGGAACGGGCTGGTGAATTAATTGAACGGCGGGAAACGGCCAGGCCGGTTGAAATTTTCGACGCGCTTGATTCTGATATACATGGCGATGACTTAGGCGAACCCGACCGCAAAGACGCAGATTCGATTCTCATTGCGGCCTTTCAATTTCGTCTGAACCAAGCCCTACACATGGGCGGATTCCTATTTTTTCGATGCCTTCGGGGCGGAATTTTGCGGGGGGCCCCCACTCTGTTTTGACGAAAATCACCGAAAAGAGCGGATTCTTTTTGGTTCTGAGCCGCGCTTGCCCGATGATGGTCCTGTTACTTCGGTAAGTCATAAATTTAGATTTCATGTCGTATGGGTTAGCGTAACCTGAAAGGACAACCTCGTGCTAAAATTGAATGAAATGGGTCGCTTTGCGGCTTTTGCCCTGTCGGGGTTTCTGGCGGTCGTGTCTCTCATCGGCCTTTTCTGGTCGGTCTGGCTGCTGATCCCGCTGGCATTTTTCACGGGACTGACCGTGCTTGGCATCGTTGATGTCACCCAACACAGCCATTCGATCCTGCGCAATTATCCGGTGATCGGTCACATGCGGTTTCTGTTCGAGGGTATTCGCCCCGAAATTCGTCAATATCTGATCGAAAGCGATCAGGATGAAGAACCCTTTAGCCGCGATGCCCGCTCGCTTGTCTATCAGCGCGCCAAGGGGATGGAGGACAAGCGGCCCTTTGGCACGAGGATGCGGGTTTATGATGCGGGCTATTCCTGGGTGACGCATTCGGTGATGCCGAAGCATCTTGAGGACACCGATTTTCGCGTGCGCATAGGTGGCGCTGGCTGTGCCCAGCCTTACGACGCTTCGATTTACAACATCTCTGCGATGAGCTTTGGCGCGCTGTCGGCCAATGCCATTCTGGCACTCAATACCGGGGCAAAGATCGGCGGCTTTGCCCATGACACTGGCGAAGGCGGGGTAAGCCGCTATCACCGCGAGGGCGGCGGAGACCTGATCTATGAGGTCGGCTCTGGTTATTTCGGCTGTCGCAACGAAGATGGCACGTTCAACGCCGACCGCTTTGCTGAACAGGCCGCAAGCCCGCAAATCAAGATGATCGAAGTGAAGCTAAGCCAGGGTGCCAAGCCCGGCCATGGCGGCATGTTGCCCGCTTCCAAGATCAGCCCCGAAATCGCCGAGGCGCGCGGCGTGCCGATGGGGCAGGATTGCGTATCGCCGGCCTCGCATTCCGCCTTTTCCACGCCCATAGAGATGATGCAGTTCCTGGCACTTCTGCGCGAACGATCGGGCGGCAAACCGGTCGGGTTCAAGCTTTGCATCGGTCATCGGCGCGAATTCATGTGCATGGTCAAGGCGATGCTGGAAACCGGGTTCACCCCTGATTTCATCGTGGTTGACGGTACCGAAGGCGGCACCGGCGCCGCGCCGCTGGAATTTGCCAATCATGTCGGCATGCCGATGGTCGAGGGGCTGACCTTTGTGCACAACACGCTGCGCGGTGCGGGGCTTCGAGATCAGGTCAGGCTTGGGGCGGCAGGCAAGATCGTCTCGGCCTTTGACATCGCCCGCGCGCTGGCGCTCGGGGCCGACTGGTGCAACTCGGCGCGCGGCTATATGTTCGCGATTGGCTGTATCCAGGCGCAGGCCTGTCACACCAACCACTGTCCCGTCGGGGTCGCCACGCAGGATCCGCTGCGCCAGCGGGCACTTGATCCGGTCGGCAAGAGCAAACGGGTCGCAAGTTTTCACCGCAATACGCTGGCGGCTTTGGGCGAAATGACCGGTGCGGCCGGCCTGTCCAATCCGGGCGAGTTTCTGCCGCGCCATCTTATGATCCGGCAAAGCGATGCACAGATGGTGACGGGCGACGAGGCCCATGCGGTGCTTCCGATTGGGATTTTGCTCAAGGACGGCAAGGATGATCCCGGTGGGTACCGCAAAAGATGGGCCCGCGCGACATCGGACCAGTTCGCGCCGAGAGACTAGGCGCGGACAAGCGTGCCGCCAAAAAAGGGACAGGCAAAGGCCCGTCCCTTTTCGTCGTTCTGGTCCGGCTCAGACTTGCACTTCGGCGATGGCATCGCCAAGGGCGGCCTCAAAGATCGCAAGGCCCTCTTCGATGATGGCATCCGAGGCCGTCAGCGGCACCATGATCCGAAGCGCGTTGCCATGCATGCCACAGGCCAGAAGGATCAGCCCGCGTTTCAGGGCATGCGCCACAACCGCCTTGGTCAGCGCGGCATCGGGCGCGGCGCTGTCGAAATCGGTGACGAATTCGACCGCGAGCATGGCGCCAAGGCCGCGAATGTCCCACATGCGATAGGGTGCAACGCGTGCGCCGATCTCGGCAAAGCGGGCGCGGAAATGCTCGCCAAGTTCGGTGGAGCGGGCCAAAAGGCCTTCTTCCTCGATGGCTTCAATCGCGGCCAGAGCCGCGGCGCAGGCCACAGGGTTGCCGCCATATGTCCCGCCAAGACCCCCCGGAATGACCGCATCCATCACCTCGGCGCGGCCAATCACACCGGCAATCGGATAGCCGCCGGCCATGGATTTTGCGACGGTAATAAGGTCTGGCACAACGCCCGAATGTTCAACCGCAAACCAGGTGCCCGTGCGCCCGAAACCGGCCTGAATTTCGTCGGCGATCAGCATGATCCCGTGGGTGTCACAGATCTCGCGCAACGCCTGCATCATCTCGAACGGTACCGGCGTATAGCCGCCTTCGCCAAGCACCGGTTCGATGATGATCGCGGCAATCCGCTCGGGCTGAGCATCGGTCAGGAACAGGTTTTGCAACCCGGTCAGGGCGTCCTGCACGGTAATGCCATCGCGCGCACTCGGGAACGGCGCGCGGAAGATATCCGCCGGGAACGGGCCGACGTCCTTTTTATAGGGTGAAATCTTGCCGGTCATGCCAAGCGTCAACAAGGTGCGACCATGATACGCGCCGGTAAAGGCGATAACGCCCGGACGGCCAGTGGCCGCACGTGCAATCTTGACCGCGTTTTCGACGGCTTCGGCACCGGTGGTCACCAAAAGCGACTTTTTCGCGTGATCGCCGGGGGCCAGTGCGTTCAGCTTTTCGGCCAGAGCGACATAAGGCTCATAGGGGACGACCTGAAAGCTGGTATGGGTATAGTGATCTTCCTGGGCCTTGGCGGCAGCGATCACCTTGGGGTGGCGGTGTCCGGTGTTGAGCACGGCAATCCCGCCAGCGAAATCGACATAGCGGTTGCCTTCAACATCCCACAGCTCGGCGTTCTCGGCATGGCTTGCAAAGACCGGCGCAGCAGAGACCACACCACGCGCCACAGCAGCCTCGCGGCGCGCCACGAGTGCGGCATTGGTTTGCCCCTCCTGCGCGGCATCCCGCACGATCGAGATCTTGGCCTTGGACGCGGCAGCGGCCTTGCGGGGCTTTTTCTTTGCGGTATTGGACATATCAATGCCTCCTTGTTCAGATGAACACCGGTCCCGTTCATGGGGGTGTTTAAAATTCTCATAATACGTTTAATTTACCTGTCAATCCCGTTTTAACCAAGGCATTATCGACCCGCGACAGACGCAGGCAATGAGTGACATTTCATGGCAATCGAGGTTCCGGCCTCTGTCTGGGTGTACTACATTGTTCTCGCAAAAGATTATTCCGAAGGTGCAGAAGGATTCTAACGTGGACATCGGCAACAGGCTTCAGGAAATCCGCAAGGCGCATGGTCTGTCTCAGCGGGAACTCGCCGCACGGGCAGGTCTGACCAACGGAACGATCTCGCTTATCGAACAGAATAAGACCAGCCCTTCGGTCGCCTCGCTCAAAAGCCTGCTGGATGCGATTCCCATGAGCATCGCGGAATTCTTTGCCACGATAGAAGAAACCCAGCACAGCAAATATTTCTACGGCCCTGACGAATTTACCGAGATCGCGCCGCAATCGGGCCTGACCGCGGTATCGTTGCGCCAGCTTGGCAATGCCAGCAGTCACGCCCTCCAGATCCTTGACGAGACCTATCCGCCGAACGCCGACACCGGGCCGGAATTACTAAGCCATGTGGGCGAAGAGGCCGGTATCGTGATCGAGGGCCAGATCGAAATTACCGTCGACGATCAGGTCAGGGTCTTGAAGCCTGGCGATGGTTATCTGTTTGACAGCCGCCTGCCCCACCGGTTCCGCAATCCCGGCACAGTGGTCTGCAAGATCATCAGCGCCTGTACGCCGCCGTCATTCTGATCCCGCTTGAAGGGTCATTTCGACGGCCCCGAGCCCGGCAATCCCGCCGCGTGCCACAAGACCGGGCCGGACCCAGGGCAAGCCGTTGAGCGATCCGGTAATCACAAGCTGACCGGGCTGCAAGCCGCCGCAATGATCACCGATCGCCAAGGCCAGCTTGTGCAGGGTCGCGAAGGCATCGCCACCGGGCACGCGCGCCGCGCCACTCAGATGTACCTCATCGCCAATCGTCAGGGTCGCCGTGGCCTGGGTGACGTCGATGTCCTGCCAGTCGCGGATCGGCGCGCCAAAGACCACCGCGCCGTTAAGCTGATTGTCGAGCATCTTCAAAAGGCCGCTGGCACCTTTGGGGTCTTCAAGCCGACTGCGCACCAGTTCGAACACAGGCAGCAACTCGACGCAACAGCGCAGCCGGGCCGCGAAATCCGGTGCATTGCGGTCCGGCAGAGGGGCGATTACCCGAAAGGCATATTCAAGCTCGACCCCGACCTCTTCATCGTCCGGCAGCGTAAGGGTTGCGGGGCTTGAATGAATATCGCTGGCATAGATCGGCGCGATTATGATCGGCGCATCGGGCGGACAGGCCACCTTGAACCCGCCGACCGGGCCAAGCGTGGCGGCAAGCGCCTCTTGCACCGCAAAGACCCGTTCGCGGCTAAGCCCCTCACCCGCCCGGTCAGGCAGTTTCGGGCCACCGGCCCGCGCGGCATGCAACAGGGGGATAAGCAGATCGCTCATGCGGCAATCACCGCGCCGACGGCGATCATCGCGTCAATAGCGGCGCTGTCATAGCCCGCCTCGCCAAGTACCTCGCGGCTATGCTGGCCCAGAACCGGCGCGGCGCTGCGGATGCTGGCGGGCGTATCGCTGAACTTGATGGGGTGGCCAAGGGTTTTGACCGTTCCGGCCACGGGATGATCCACCTCGACGATCATGTCGCGTGCGTGCGCCTGCGGATCGGCTTGCATTTCGAGGATATCCAGCACCGGCCCGGCGGGCAGCCCCGCCATTTCCATCCGCCCAAGCCAGACCACAGAGGTCTCGTGCCGCAAATACCCGTTCAGGATCGCTTCCAGTTCCTGCAAATGCTGCATCCGGTCGTGGTTTGAGGCAAAGCGCGGATCGTCGTTCAATTCGGGCGCGCCGATCACATCGAGGAACCGCAGCCAGTTGCGTTGATTGGCCGCGCCGACATTGATCCAGCCATCCGCCGTTTGAAACGCCTGATAAGGACCGTTAAGCGGATGCGCCGAGCCCATCGGACCGGGGGCCACACCGGTGGCAAAGGCAATCGCCGATTGCCAATAGGTCTGGGTGATTGCCGCCTCGAACAGCGACGTATCGACCTTTTGTCCCTCGCCGGTCTGAAGCATCCGCGCATAAGCCGCCGAAACCCCCATCGCCGCAACTATCCCGGCGGTGATATCGGACACCGGCGCGCCGGTCTTGACCGGCGGGCGGCCGGGGCCCTCGCCGGTGATAGACATCAGGCCGGACATGCCCTGCGCAATAAGGTCGAAGCCGCCGCGCTCTGCATACGGGCCAGTACGGCCAAAACCGGAAATCTCGCAATAGATCAGCCGGGGATTGATCGCGCGCAATTCGTCATAGCCAAGGCCCAATCGCTCCATTGTACCCATACGATAGTTTTCGATCACCACGTCCGCCTCTTCCAGCAGGCGGTGCAGTGCCTCGACCGCATCCGGTTGCTTGAGGTTGAGGGCAAGACCGCGCTTGTTGCGGTTCATCATCATATAGGCCGCGGATTCCCCCTCGATGGCGGGGGGCACAAAGCGGCGGCTGTCGTCGCCGTCGGGTTTTTCAACCTTGATCACATCCGCGCCCATATCGGCCAGCATCAGGCCACAGACCGGACCGGCCATGATATGGGCCAGCTCGATCACCTTCATTCCGGCCAGCGGACCGCTGGCTTGCGGGGTTATTTTCCGGTCCATTTCGGGGCCTCCTTGGCAAGGAAAGCTTCCATCCCGTGGCGGAAATCCTCGCTCATGTAACACATCTCGATCAGGTCGGCATCTTCGACCTTGGCAACCGCGCCGACACGGCGCATCGCCTCTTTGGTGGCGCGCAGGGTCAGGGGCGCCATCTCGCCCAGGGTCTGTGCCAGGGCTTCGGCGCGCGCCATAAGGGCAGCTTCATCCTCAAGCACTTCGGAGACAAGGCCACAGGCCTGCGCTTCGGCTGCGCCCAAAAGCCGCGCGGTAAAGATCATCTCGCGCACGCGCCCGGCGCCCATCAGCGCCGAAAGCCGCGCCAGATTTTCCGCCGCCAGGCAATTGCCAAGGGTGCGCGCGATGGGAAAGCCGAACTTGAGGCTGGCACTTGCGATGCGGATATCACAGGCCGCCGCAATCGCCGCGCCGCCCCCGGTACAGGCCCCGTTGAGCGCCGCCACTGTCGGCAGCGGACAACGTTCGACCGCTTCGAGAACCGCGCCGATCTTTGCCTCGTAATCAAGCGCGTCCTGTGCCTTGTCGAAGGTGCGGAACTGGGTCATGTCGGTGCCCGCCGCAAAGGCCCGCCCACCGGCACCGGACAGAACCACGGCACGCAGGCTTCCGTCCGTCGGCACGTTGCGACAGAGATCCGCAAGCCCCTCGTACATTTGAAACGTCAGCGCATTGCGCGCCTGCGGGCGGTTAAAGGTGATCCACAGCGTCGCGTCGCGGATTTCATGGGTAAGTTCGCTCATCTTGCCGCCTTATCTGTAGAAATATTCGACCAGGAACAATGGCACCGAAGGTACATAGGTGCAAAGCATCAGCACCGCCAGGAGCACCATCACGAACCAGATATTGACCTTGGACACCTCCCAGATATTGGCCCGCGCCACCGCGCAAGAGGTGATCAGAACCGAGGCCACCGGTGGGGTTTGCTGGCCAATCGCAAGGTTAAGCGTGACCACGAGGCCGAAATGCACGGGGTCGATCCCGGCGGCCGTGATCAACGGGATGACGATCGGCACCACAAGGATGATCGCCGCAGCCGAGTGCAGGAAAAAGCCGATGATCAGGAAGAAAAAGTTCAGGATCAGAAGGATCGCCCATTGCTTGTCGGTGATCGACAGGATGCCATTGGCAAGCTCCTGCGGGATCTGCGCACGGGTCAGGAACCCGCCCATCAGGACCGAGGCGGCAACCAGCAACATGACAACGGCGGTCTGCATGCCACCGTCAAGCATGGCGCGGCGCAGGTGGCCAAGGTCAAGGTTGCGATACCAGGCCGACACCGCAAGCGCGGCAATCACCGCAAGGCCCGCGCCCTCGGTCGCGGTGACAAAACCGCCAAAGATACCGCCAAGGATGATCACCGGAAGGGTAAAGGCCGGAAGCGCATCAACAAAGGTCTCGCGCAGGCGGGGCATGTTGAAGGCCTCTTCCGTCGGAAGGTTGTAACGGCGCGCGAAGATATAGGCGACAAGCATCAGCCCCGCCGCCCCCAACAGGCCCGGCACCACGCCGGCCACGAAAAGCTGTTCCACAGAGGTATTGGCCGAAGCCGCGTAAAGGATCATCGGGATTGACGGCGGGATGATGATCGCCAGCGAGGCCGAAGACGATGTGACCGCCGCCGAGAGTTCCTTGGAATAGCCGCGCTTTTTCATCTGCGGGATCAGGATTGACCCCATCGCTGCCACGTCCGCCACCGCAGAGCCCGAGATTTCCGCGAAGAACAGCGAGACGCCGATATTCACCATCGCCAGCCCGCCGCGCACGAAGCCGACAATCGCCGAGACGAAATTGATAAGCCGGTCGGTGATGCCGCCGGCATTCATGATCGCACCGGCAAGCACGAACATCGGGATCGCAATCAGGGAAAACTTGGTCGATCCGTCGTACATATCAAGGGCGATGGTCACCAGGCTATCGGCGCCTTCGGTCACCAAAAGGCCGATCACGCCCGACATTGCCAAAGCCACGGCAATCGGCACGTTGATGCAGATCATCGCGACCAGTGCAATAAAAATGGCAAGCATAAGCATCAGACGCGATCCTTGTTCTTTTGAAGTTCGGTCTCGACCTCTTCTTCGATTTCAGCATGTTCCAGCGAAATGCCCTGCATGGTCTTTGACCAGTATTCGGGCAGGCTCAGGATCTGGCAGACCACGAAAAGGCTTGCGCCGATCGGGATCACCGATTGGGTGAACTGCACCGGCACCCAGGTCAGCGACACAAGCATGTCGCCCTCAAGCACCTCAAGCACCTGAAGCCCGGCGCGCGCCATCAGTATGAAGAACACCAGCACCAGCGCCTCGGCTACAAGCACCCCCACAAGCCGCGCCTGGGGAGGAAAGGCCAGAAGAACAGTATCAAACCCGATATGGCGGCGATGCAGTGCGGCAAGCGCCGAGCCGTAATAGGTGATCCAGGCCAGCATGATCGCGGCCACCTCGTCGTACCAGGAAAAGCTCTGGCCCATGAGGCGGGCCAGAACGGCAACGATCACGATGACGGTCAGCGCGACCATCAGCAGGATTGTTATGCCTTCAAGAATGCGGCTGAGAAAGCGATTGGCGCGTAACAGACTGGTCATTCTGGCCTTCTTTACATGCATCGGAACGGCCCTGCCCGAATGGGCGCGACAGGTTGATCCGTGGGTGTCTGGTTCTTGGAAACGGAAATCGGCGGCCCCGCGCAGGGACCGCCGGAGAGTATCGGCTTAGCTCGACTGAGCGAGACCCATAACCGTGTCGATCAGCTCCTGACCGCCTTCAACTTCGGCGGCAAAGCCTTCGTAGATCGGCTTGGAGGCTTCGATGAAGGCGGCCTTGTCGGCCTCGTTCACCTCGACACCTGCATCCTTGATCACCGCCAAAAGATCGGTTTCAAGCTGTGCCGCCTTTTCATAGGTAAACGTCTGGGTGTCGTTCGCGCAATCGGTCAGCACCGCCTGGACATCGGCTGGCTGCTTGGCGAAGGTCTTGGACGAGGTAAGGATATACGCAGGCGTATAGACATGGCCGGTGATCGACAGGTACTTCTGCACCTCCTGAAACTTGGCCGATGCGATTTGCGCATAGGGATTTTCCTGTCCGTCGATCACGCCGGTCTGAAGCGCGGTGAACACGTCGGAAAAGGACATCGGTGTCGGGTTGGCGCCATATTGCTGGAACATCTTCACGCGCCATGCGCCGTTCGGTGTGCGCAGCTTGACGCCTTGCAGGTCTTCGGGCTTGTTGATCGGGCGGGTGTTGTTGGTGATGTGGCGAAAGCCGTTCTCGGCCAGCCCGACAATGTGATAGCCATTGTCATTCGCCGCACCTTGGAATTTGTCCATCATTGCGCCCTGAACGCGGCGCATGTGGTCGCGGTCCTTGATGATATAGGGCATTTCGAAGACGCCGAACACATCGCTGACCGAGGACATCACAGAGGACGGAAGCGCGAAATCGACCTGCCCCAGCTTGAGCTTTTGCAACAGTTCCTTGTCCTTGCCAAGCTGCGACGACCCAAAGGTCTGCACCTCGATCTTGCCGCCGGATTTCTCGCCGACGCAGGCGGCGAAATTGTTGACTGTCGCCTCGAACAGCGAGCCGGGCGCGCCGACATGGCCGAATTTCATGGTCACATCGGCGGCCATTGCCGGCATGGCAAGCATCGAGGCCACTGCGGTTGCGATAAGTGTCTTTTTCATTTTGATCCTCCCTGGATATCTGAATGGTGCGTTGGCATTGCGGGTGGGCGTTCCGCCTTTTTCCGATCCTGCCACGCGGTGGTGATCTTACGTCTCGTCAGGTTCCTCTATGTCCGGGCCGCGCGGGCTCCTCCTCCCGCACGGCCCTGTTTTCCGGGTCAGGCCGCAGCGCGCGCCGCGTCGAATTTCTGCCCCAGCACCTCAAGCGCTGCCTGAACACCCCCGGCACGATAGGGGATACCCGCATCGCGCAGCCCCATCTCGACGCCTGACAGGGTGCCACACAGCATGAGATCGTTGAAATCGCCCAGATGCCCGATACGGAACACCCGGTCGGCAACCTTGGACAACCCGTTGCCAAGCGACATATCGTAATTGCGCAGGGTCACGGCGCGGAAATTATCGGCCGAATGCCCCTCGGGCACCATCACCGCCGTCAAGACCGGCGAGCGGTGTTCCGGCACCTGGCAGAGCACCTCAAGGCCCCAGGCCTCAACCGCGGCGCGGGTCGCGGCGCCGTGCCGTTTATGGCGGGCAAAGACATTATCAAGCCCCTCTTCATGCAGCATATCAATCGCCTCGTTGAGCCCGTAAAGCAGGTTCGTCGCAGGCGTGAAGGGGAAATAGCCGGTGTCGTTCGGCCCTGCCATCTCTGCCCAACTCCAATAGGCACGCTTGAGACCCGCGGATTCGGATGCCTTCATCGCCTTGTCGCTGATCGCATTGAACGACAGGCCCGGCGGCAGCATAAGCCCCTTTTGCGATCCCGACACCGTGACATCGACACCCCATTCATCGTGCTTGAACTCGACCGAGGCCAGCGACGAAATTGTATCCACCATCAAAAGCGCCGGGTGACCGGCGGCGTCCAGCGCGCGACGCACCGCAGCAATATCGGATTTGACCCCGGTTGCGGTCTCGTTGTGGGTGGCCAGAACCGCCTTGATCTGGTGCTGGGTGTCCGCCGCCAGGATCTCTGCGTAGAGATCCGCAGGCAGGCCGTCCCCCCAGGGGGTTTCGACGATCTGCACCTCAAGACCGTGCCGTTGACACATGTCAATCCAGCGGTGGCTGAACATGCCGTTGCGGGCCGCCAGGATTTGATCGCCTGCAGACAGGCAATTGCTCAGGGCCGTTTCCCTGCCACCGGTCCCGGTCGAGGGGAAAATGAAAACCTCAGCGTTTTCGCTTTTCAGGACCTTGCGGACCCCATCGCGGGCGGGGTGCAAAATCTGTCCAAACAGCGGAGACCGGTGATCGATGGTCGGCATGTCGCAGGCTTTGTGCAGGGCCTCAGGGATATTGGTTGGGCCCGGAATGAAAACGGGATTTTGAAAGCTCATGGATGTCTCCTTCCGTGTTACCAAGAAGGTAGATCATTCATTTCCTGGGATAAATTTTTTTGAAATCGCATTTCACTTTTTGGTTTTCAGAAATTATTGTTACTTGTCAATTACTTGCTTTTTTCATATAGTGATTTTGTCTTTCACGAAAAAGCGGTGGGTTTTTATGGATTTTCAAGATAATGCCGGTGGAGCCCCCAGAAAAGCGCGTGGACGGCCGCGAGACTGGGACGACAAAACCAGCCAGAACACCATAAAATCGCTGGATCGGGCAATGCGGGT
>NZ_CAJXIP010000054.1 GCF_913054395.1 uncultured Roseovarius sp. | reverse complement strand
ACAATCATATCGGCGATCTGGCGGAACTCTGCTTCACCAAATCCACGTGTGGTGCCAGCCGGAGTACCCAGGCGCAGACCCGAAGTGACCATCGGCTTTTCCGGGTCAAATGGGATGCCGTTTTTGTTGGTGGTGATATGGGCGCGGCCGAGGGCCTTATCAGCGATGTTGCCTGTGACGCTCTTAGGGCGCAGGTCAACCAGCATCACGTGAGTATCGGTGCCACCGGTGACAATGTCCAACCCGCCTTTGATCAGTTGATCGGCCAATGCTACCGCGTTCGCTCGCACCTGCTTTTGGTACTCTTTGAACTCGGGGCGCAGGGCTTCTCCAAAGGCAACAGCCTTGGCGGCGATAACATGCATCAGCGGGCCGCCCTGGATGCCGGGGAAGATTGCCGAGTTGACCTTCTTGGCTATAGCCTCGTCATTGGTCAGGATCATGCCTCCGCGTGGGCCACGCAGGGTCTTGTGGGTGGTTGTGGTCGCAACATGTGCGTGTGGGAACGGCGAGGGGTGTTCACCTGCTGCAACAAGGCCTGCGATATGCGCCATGTCGACCAGTAGGTAAGCGCCGACCATATCGGCAATTTCACGGAACCGGGCAAAGTCGATCTGGCGTGGGATGGCGGAACCACCGGCGATGATCAATTTGGGCTGATGCTCGGTGGCAAGCGCCTGCACCTGATCGTAGTCAATCAGGTTATCCTGCTTGCGCACACCGTATTGAACCGCGTTGAACCATTTGCCCGACTGGTTGGGCGCCGCGCCATGGGTCAGGTGACCGCCGGCATCAAGGCTCATGCCGAGAATGGTATCGCCCGGCTGAAGCAGCGCCTGAAACACGCCCTGGTTGGCCTGGCTGCCCGAGTTCGGCTGAACGTTGGCAAACGCACAATCAAACAGCTTGCAGGCCCGCTCGATCGCCAGATTCTCGGCAATATCGACATATTGGCAGCCGCCGTAATAACGCCGTCCGGGATAGCCTTCGGCGTATTTGTTGGTCATCACGCTGCCCTGCGCTTCCATTACGGCGGCAGAGACGATGTTTTCAGAGGCGATCAGCTCGATCTCGTCGCGCTGACGGCCAAGCTCGGATGTGATCGCGCCAAAAAGTTCTGGATCGCGCGACGACAGGGATTCGGTGAAAAAGCCTTGATCCGCAACAGGCTGGTTTCCATCATGGGGCATTGTGACAACTCCGGCAGGGGTGAATTTCATGGATTTCCTATAGGAAACCTGAACGCTTTGAAAGAATGTAAAGCGACGAAATCCCACGTCTGAACGGCATGGCTGGTCTATGGGTGGAATTTATGGTTCGATCCGCGACATACCTTCGCCCTTTGGAAACAGGACCACCGCCGCATGACCCGCAAGATCGCCTTTGTTGCCAGCGACGCGCCCACCGCACAAAGCGCGCTTGAAGCGTTGACCCTGCGCTTTGGTCAGGTCCCCGAGGCCGAGGCCGACGTGATCGTGGCGCTTGGCGGAGATGGTTTCATGCTCCACACATTGCATCGCACGCAGAATCTCGACATCCCGGTTTATGGCATGAACCGCGGCACGGTCGGCTTTTTGATGAATGAATATAGTGAGGACGACCTGCCCGAGCGGCTTGAATCAGCCGTCGAAGAGGTCATCAACCCGCTGTCGATGCGCGCGGAATCGCGCGATGGCAAAATTCACACGGCCCTTGCGATCAACGAGGTCTCGCTTCTGCGCGCAGGCCCGCAGGCCGCCAAGCTGCGCATAAGCATCGACGGGCGGCTGCGCATGCAGGAACTCGTCTGCGACGGCGCACTTGTGGCCACCCCCGCCGGATCGACCGCCTATAACAATAGCGCGCATGGCCCGATTTTGCCGATCGGCTCGGATGTTCTTGCACTGACGGCGGTGGCGGCGTTCCGGCCGCGCCGCTGGCGCGGGGCGCTGTTGCCCAAGGCCGCCGTGGTACGCTTTGACGTGATCGAGCCCGACAAACGCCCGGTGATGGCCGATGCCGATAGCCGTTGGGTCGAAGACGTGCTCTGGGTCGAGATCAAATCCGAAGCCAGCATCTCGCACCGTATCCTGTTTGACCCCGGCCACGGCCTTGAAGAACGCCTGTTGCGCGAACAGTTCACCTAGGCCATAGCCAATTGCTTGCCTGACATTTTCGAATGAATGCCAGGGCCCGAGGGTCAAGGTCAAATCACAGTGCAGGTTCCAACAGGCGGCGCGCGGCTCGGTTGACGGTTGCGGAACCGCTAAAAACCTAGAACGCGGCCTTCCACTGCTCTGTGTCAACGAACCAGCGTTCCTCATAAATTTTACCATCGGCGATCCGGAACAGCACACTGGACTGGGTGCCGCCAGGAATCTTGTCGCTTTTCCAGTCGACGACCGAGACGACGTCTTCGCCATCGCCGACCTGGCGAACGCCCGTCACCGTAAATCCGGGCGGGACGGCCGCGCCAAGATTCGAGAGTGCCGCGTGAATTGCCGACGCCCCCTCAATTACATCATTTTGGCCTGGGATCACAAGGATTGCCTCGTCTTTATAATCGGCAATCAACGTGTCCCAGTCCCCCTTGGAGACCAGTTCCCAACCTTTCGCGATCATTGCAGCACAGGACATTTTGACGATCCTTTCATATTGCGCAGGCAAAAAGGATGAGCGCCAGCAAGCGAATCGTCAACTTTATGGGGGCTTCACCCATTGCGACATTCATCGCCCTGTGTTCATGCTTCTCCCAAAAATGATGATTGCGGCGGAAAATCAGGTGCTGAATTCTCGTGCAGTGCATTTGCACGCGCTCTCAGGAGGGCCTCACTCCGTGCCGCCGGCGACCTCCAAAAGCGCCGCCGGATTGCTCAGCACAAGCCCCCTGCCATGTCGCGCGACGATGCCGTCCTGTTCCCATTCGCGGATCTGGCGATTGACGCTTTCGCGCGTCAGCCCCACCAGATCGCCTAGATCGGATTGCGAGAACCGCTCGGACAGGCGACGGCGGCCATCCGGCATCGGCTCGCCCCATTTTTCCGAAAGATGCAGCAAAAGCCGCGCGAGCCGAACCCGCCCATCCGCCAGCACATGTGCGGTATACATCGCCGAAGTCTCGCGCAGCCTTCGGCAGAGTGTCTCGATCACGCCAAGCGCGGCCTCGGGATTGTCCTGCAACAGCGCACCGATCTGCCCCCGCGTCATGACAAGCCCCCGCACCAGCGTCGCGGCCACCACATCGGCGCTACGCGGGCCGCCATCAAACGCGGCCAATTCCCCGACCATGTCCCCGGCCCCGAGGTGCGTCAGGATTGAGCGGCGTCCGTCGCTTGAGGTGCGGCTTATCTCGACCCGGCCCCCGGTAATCAACATCATCGAGCTGTCATTATCCCCGGTGCCATAAATCGTCGTTCCGGCCGCAAACTCCACAGCGCGGCCATGGCGTTCCAACAAGGCACCAAACCCAGTGCCCAAGTCTTCCGACCCACCCGCATCCAAAGTTAACGGCATATTAAAAAAACCCTAATTATTATCACACCATGTGAGGTGTATCACAGCGCAGCGCGCCTAAACCTGCAATAGTTGTTTTGCGTCTTGTGTTTCTGGGTGTCCCAAATCCTTTTTATCATCCCATAATTTGCCCGCCGATGGACAGGACGCACCGGTTCGGCAAGGCCCTGTACGTTCTTCCTGCAGGTGCCCGGATCGGTAAAGCTGTCTGGCCCGGCGTTTGTGAGTACGTCGCGCCAGACAGCGCAATATTGAAGACCCAATTTTAATACCATAAAGGCCCCGGTTTCAAACCGGGGCCTTGTTTTCATTTCCGATCCCGGCGCTTTACTTCGCCATACCGAGGCGTTGCAGCGCGACCTTGATCTCATCCAGGATGGCCGGATCATCAATCGTGGCGGGCATCTTGTAGTCCTGCCCGTCGGCGATCTTGACCATGATCCCGCGCAGAATCTTGCCCGAGCGGGTCTTTGGAAGGCGATCCACCACCACGGCAAGCTTGAACGCGGCGACCGGCCCGATCTGATCGCGGACACGCTTGACGACCTCTTTGACAACCTCGGCCTCATCACGATCGACGCCGCTATTGAGACAAAGGAAGCCAACCGGTGCCTGCCCTTTGAGGGCATCGCTGACCCCTATCACAGCGCATTCGGCAACATCCTCGTGACCGGCAAGCACCTCTTCCATTGCCCCCGTCGACAGGCGATGCCCGGCAACGTTGATCACATCATCGGTGCGCGCCATGATGTAAAGATAGCCATCCTCGTCGATCATCCCCGCATCGCCGGTCTCGTAATAGCCCGGAAAAGTGGTGAGATAGGATTTGCGGAACCGCTCTTCGGCATTCCACAGCGTCGGAAGCGTCCCCGGCGGCAACGGCAGCTTGACCGCAATCGCACCAAGTTCGCCGGGCTTCATCGGGTGGCCGCCCTCGTCAAGGATCTGCACGTCATAGCCGGGCATAGCCACGGTGGGCGAGCCGATCTTGACCGGCAACGCCTCGATCCCCGCGGGATTGCCCGCAATCGCCCAACCGGTTTCGGTTTGCCACCAGTGGTCATAAACCGGCACGCCCATCTCGCGTTGCGCCCATTCAATGGTGTCGGGATCGGCCCGCTCGCCCGCCAGATAAAGCGCGCGCAGGCAGGAAATGTCGTAATCCCTGAGCAGCAACCCCTTGGGGTCCTCGCGCTTGATCGCGCGCAGAGCGGTCGGCGCGGTGAAAAAGCTGCGCACGTTATGCTCTTCGATCACCCGCCAGAAGGTGCCTGCGTCCGGTGTGCCGATCGGCTTGCCCTCGAAGACGACGGTGGTATTGCCGTGGATAAGCGGTCCGTAGCAGATATAGCTGTGCCCCACGACCCAGCCCACATCCGAGGCCGCCCAGAATACATCGCCGCGATCGACATTGTAGATGTTCTTCATCGTCCAGTTCAGCGCCACCAGATGCCCGCCGGTGGGCCGCACCACGCCCTTGGGCGCCCCGGTGGTGCCGGAGGTATAGAGGATATAGGCGGGATGATCGCCCTCTACCGGCACGCATTCGGCAGGCTGCACCCCGTATTGGAAGGCATGCCAGTCGTGATCGCGCCCCTCTTCGAGATGCGCGACCTCTTCCTCGCGCTGAAAGATGACGCAGAATTCGGGCTTGTGCTCGGCCTGTTCGATGGCCCCGTCAAGCAGCGGCTTGTAATGCACCACGCGACCCGGCTCTAGCCCGCAGGAGGCGGCGATGATCGCCTTGGGCGTGCAATCGTCGATCCGCACCGCCAGCTCATGTGCAGCGAAACCGCCAAAGACCACCGAGTGGACCGCGCCAAGCCGCGCACAGGCCAGCATCGCCTCAAGCGCCTCGGGGACCATGGGCATGTAGATGATCACCCGGTCGCCCTTTTCGACCCCCCTCGCCCGCAAGGCACCGGCCAGCCGCGCCACCCGCGAACGAAGCTGCGCATAGCTGATCTTCTGCTTGATGCCGGTGATCGGGCTGTCATAGATGATCGCGGTGCGGGCGCCGTTGCCCGCCTCGACGTGACGGTCAACCGCGTTGTAACAGGTGTTGACCTGCGCATCCTTGAACCATTCGTACAAAGGGGCGTTGTCATCGAAAAGTGCCTTGCTGGGCTTTTCAACCCAGTCAATCGCCTCGGCCGCCTGCATCCAGAACGCGTCAGGGTCTTGCTGCCAGGCTTCGTAAACCTCTTTGTATCCCATGGTATCCTCCTCCGATCCGTTGATTATGTGTTAGGGATCGTCTGCCCCTGCGGCAAGCATGTTGCGCAGCGGCGTGGCAGATTACCGCATGAAATTTGCAGAACTACGGGAAAAGGGCTTGCAAATTTTTGCAAACCCTTCCCGTTTATGCGCTTATCCGGGATCTTGGCGCGTTTTTGCAAAACTGCAAAGCAATTTCGTGCAAACCCGCCGATTCCCTATCCGTAATGCGCCACCGGCGTGCCGGCGATCGCGGCCATGTTCAAAAGGCCCCGCGCGGTGATTGACGGCGTAACGATATGCACACGGTTGCCCATGCCCATCAGGATTGGCCCGACCTCAAGCCCGCCTGCCTTCATCTTGAGGATATTGCGCACCCCCGAGGCCGTATCCGCGTTCGAGAAGATCAACACATTTGCCGCCCCCTGCATCCGGTTGCCCGGCAAGAGCCGTTCGCGCAGGTCCGCATCAAGGGCCGCATCGACATTCATCTCGCCCTCATAGCTGAAGTCGCGCGGCGCCCGATCCAGCAGTTCGATCGCGGCCCGCAGGCGCTTGCCGGAATCGCTTCCCTGATTGCCGAACTGCGATTGCGAACAAAGCGCCACCTTCGGCTCAATCCCGAAACGGCGCACGTGCCGCGCGGCGCCAATGGCGGTCTCGGCAAGGTTTTCGGGCGTCGGCGAGACCCTGACATGGGTATCCGCGATAAACAGCGGACCATCCTCGAGGATCATCATCGAAAGCGCGCCATGCGGGGAATACTCTTCGCTGCCAAGCACCTGCGTCACGTAATTCAGATGCCAGCGATATTCGCCGAACGTGCCGCAGATCATGCTGTCGGCCTCGCCGCGATGCACCATGACCGCGCCGATGGCGGTGGTGTTGGTGCGCATGATCGCCTTGGCCAGATCGGGGGTCACGCCGCGCCGCTGCATGATTTCGTGATAGCTCCCCCAATAATCACGATAGCGCGGATCGTCCTCGGGGTTGACGATGTTAAAGTCGCGTCCGGGGCGGATTTCAAGCCCCATCCGTTCGCACCGTTGTTCGATCACCGAGGGGCGCCCAATCAGAATGGGCTGTTCGGTGGTCTCTTCCAGAATGGCCTGCGCCGCGCGCAACACACGCTCATCCTCGCCCTCGGTAAAGACGATCCTGCGCGATGCGGTCGCCGCGGCCTCGAACACCGGACGCATCAGCAAGGCGGATTTGAACACGCTCGCGTCAAGCTTTTCCTTATAGGATTTGAGATCGGCAATCGGCTTGGTCGCAACGCCGGTTTCCATCGCCGCGCGCGCCACCGCCGAAGACACGATCCCCGAAAGACGTGGATCAAACGGTTTCGGAATCAGGTAGTCGGCGCCAAAGGTCATCTGCTCGCCCTGATAGGCGGCTGCGGCCTCGGCGCTGGTGCTGGCGCGGGCCAGATCCGCAATGCCCTGAACACAGGCGACCTGCATGGCGTCGTTGATCTCGGTGGCCCCGGCATCAAGCGCACCGCGAAAGATGAACGGAAAGCACAGCACGTTGTTGACCTGATTGGGAAAGTCGCTGCGTCCGGTGGCGATGATCGCATCCGGCACCGCCTCGCGGGCAAGGTCAGGCATGATCTCGGGGTTGGGATTGGCGAGGGCAAAGACGATCGGTTGCGCCGACATCTTCCGGACCATCTCGGGTTTCAGGATATTGGGACCAGAAAGACCAAGAAAAAGATCGGCCCCGTCAATCACCTCGTCCAGCGTGCGCAGGTCACTTTTCTGGGCAAAGGCGGCCTTTTCGGGGTTCATTTCGACCTCGCGGCCCTCATAGACCAGCCCGTGAATGTCGCACAGCCAGACATTCTCGCGTTTGACCCCCAGCTTGAGCAACATGTTGAGACAGGCAATGCCCGCCGCACCACCGCCGGTCGAGACCACCTTGATCTCGCCGAATTTCTTCTTCGCCACATGAAGTGCGTTGGTGGCGGCCGCCCCGACAACGATGGCGGTGCCGTGCTGATCGTCATGAAACACCGGGATGTTCATCCGCTCACGACAAATTCGTTCAACGATGAAACAATCGGGCGCCTTGATGTCTTCAAGGTTGATCGCACCAAAGGTCGGCTCCAGCGCGCAAACGATCTCGGCAAGCTTTTCCGGGTCGCTTTCATTCACCTCGATATCGAAACAGTCGATATTGGCGAACTTCTTGAACAGGACCGCCTTGCCCTCCATCACCGGTTTTGACGCCAAAGCGCCTATGTTTCCAAGGCCCAGAACGGCGGTGCCATTGGTCACCACGCCAACAAGATTGCCGCGTGCGGTGTAGCGGCTGGCCGTGGCCGGGTCTGACTTCATTTCAAGACAGGCCTCGGCCACGCCGGGGGAATAGGCCCGCGACAGGTCGCGGCCATTGGCCATCGGCTTGGTTGCGCGGATTTCAAGTTTACCGGGCCTGGGGAATTCGTGGTAATCCAGCGCCGCCTGACGCGCATTGTCCTTATGGGTGTCGGTATGGGTGTCGGTCATGATATTCTCCCCCTCAAACCAAGTAGTTTAATGTTAAACTACCTCATCGGCCCGCTCATATCACGCCGCACCGATTTTTCAAGTCTCAGCTTGCACGCGCAGGCGGCCGCGCGCAATGGCGTTTGCCTTGCCCACGTCGGCGTTGCCCTTCGCAACGTTTTCTGGAATGAAAGACAAACCGAACGGCCGCGCACTCAAAGGACCGCCAATGACCCAGCATCTTACCATCGTCGATCACCCCCTCGTGCAACACAAACTTTCCCTGATGCGTGAAAAGGAAACCTCGACGGCGGTCTTCCGGCAGTTGCTGCGCGAGATCAGCCAATTGCTTGCCTATGAGGTCACCCGCGAGCTTCCGATGACCACGCGAGAGATCGAGACGCCGCTTCGCAAAATGGACGCCCCGGTGCTTGCCGGACGCAAGCTGGCGCTGATTTCAATTCTGCGCGCGGGCAATGGTCTGCTTGACGGCATGCTTGAACTGATCCCCTCGGCGCGGGTCGGATTTGTCGGCCTCTACCGCGATGAAGAAACCCTTCAGCCGGTCAAATACTACTTCAAAGTCCCTGAAAATCTGGGCGAGCGCCTTGTCATCGTGGTTGACCCGATGCTTGCCACCGGCAATTCCTCGGCTGCGGCGGTGCAGATGCTCAAGGATGCGGGCGCCAAAAACATCCGGTTCCTGTGCCTTCTGGCCGCCCCCGAAGGCGTTGCCCGCATGAAGGAAGCCCACCCCGATGTACCGATCGTCACCGCCGCCGTCGATGAGCGGCTTAATGACAAAGGATATATCCTGCCGGGACTAGGGGATGCGGGTGACCGAATGTTTGGCACAAGATAAGCCATAAACTGTTTACTAAACGGCAAGAATACGGCAATCTTCCCTCAACTGTATCCGAGGGTAAAATGAACCTGCCGAGACTAGCCCTTATCGCCATGGCCGCCACCCTGTTGGGGGGTGTGGATGGCTCTGCCCAATCGCTGCGCAATGCGCCGACACCCGCTGAATTCCCGCCCCCCTCCTATCAGGGGCGGCAATATGTGGATAGCAGCGGTTGTGTGTTCATTCGTGCGGGTGTTGGGACCAATGTAACCTGGGTGCCGCGCGTATCGCGGGATCGCAAGGCACTCTGCGGATTCCAGCCGAGCCTGGCCCAGACCACGCCACCCGTAGCGGCCCCGGTCCCGACCAAGGTGGCGACGACAGCCCCAGCCCCGGTCAAACCTGCTCCTGTCAAACCCACCCCGGTCAAACCCGCAGCCGCCAAGCCGGTGAAACGCGCCGCCGTTGCGTTACCCGCGGCCCCCAAGCCCGCGCCCCGTCCGCTAAAGACGGTCACAACGCCCAAACCCCGGACAACCGCCGCGCGCGGTGTCACCATCGTCGCGCCCGACCCCGCACGCACCGCCTGCGCGGGCTGGACCGGGGTTTCGGCGGCCTATATGGTACAATACAAGGGCTCTCCCGTGCGCTGTGGCCCGCAGACCAGCCCGCATGTGACCTACGTCAACCGCCCCGCGAGAACCGGGTACGTGACCACGACCGCCCCGCGCAGACCGGATACAGCCGGAACCTCAGGGCATATCGGGCGGACAACCCGCGTCGCACCCGCCCGCATCTATGCCAAGCAGCAAAACAGCGTGACCGGGGTTTATGTGCCCGAAGGCTATGAACCGGTTTGGGAAGATGACCGCCTGAACACCAGACGCGCGCATCAGACCTATGCCGGGATGGACCAGATGGAAGCGATGTGGACCAATACCGTGCCGCGTCGGCTCATCAACCGGCGCTCGGGACATGATGTGACCCGCAATTCCCCCGGCCTTCGCCCCGCCTACACCAGCGCAGAACAACAGCGCCCCGATGGTTTGACCGTTGCAACCAACGACCGGGCCGCCCACACAGCGCGAACCACGGTCTCGACACGCTCGGTGACCGGCAAAATCGCAGGCGCGGCAAGCCACCGCTATGCGCAGGCCGGGATTTTCGCCGATGCCGCCCAGGGCAAGGCCGCCGCGCAAAAGATCGCCCGCGCCGGGCTTCCGGCGCGTCGCGGCACGTTTAACCGGGATGGCCGGGTGCTGACGCTGGTGCTGGCCGGGCCGTTCAAGACCCAGGCACAGCTTGACGCTGGGGTCAGCAAACTTGGCAGCCTCGGCTTTGGCAAGGTGGTGTTGCGCAAGTAATCAAGCGGCGCGGCGGGCTAGCCCCGCCGCCCGATCAGCCGGGCCATATCAAGCATCCGGCACGAGAACCCCCATTCATTGTCATACCAGCCAAACACCCGAAGCAAACCGCCAACCGACACCGAGGTTTGCGGTCCGCTCAGGATGATCGATTCCGACCGGCCGCGCAGGTCGGACGAGACCAGCGGCTGTTCGGTCCAGCCCAGATAATCATGCGACTGCGCCGCGTCCTTCAGACAGGCGTTCACCCTATCCTGACGAACCTCGGCGCGGGTCTGAACGGTCAGGTCGATGCAGGACACGCTCGCGGTTGGCACGCGAATGGCGCGTGCCTCGATCCGGCCCTTCAGGGCAGGCAGGACAAGATCGGTCTGGTGCTGTGCACTGGTGGTGGTGGGCACCATCGACAGGGCGGCGGCGCGGCTTCGCTCGGGGGCGGCGCGTGGCTTGTCCACGGTGGGCTGGCTTCCGGTATAGCAATGCACGGTGGTCATCTGGCCGCTGATGACGCCAAACGCCTGGTCCAGCACCTTGAGAAGTGGCGCCAGGGCATTGGTCGTGCACGACGCATTGGAAATTATGAGATGATCGCCAAGTGCCTCTTCATTGGCCCCCATCACCAGCGTGATATCGGCCTCGGCCGAGGGCCCGGATACGAGAACCGCCTTTGCACCGGCGGCCAGCCCGCGTTCGGCCATGGCACGCTTACCGCCCATTCCCGTACATTCCAACACCAGGTCAACGCCCGACAGATCAAGCGATCGCAGATCGGATTCACCGTGAAACGGTATGCTGCGGCCACCCACAATCAATGACTTTGCTGCCGTTCCCACCTGCCCCGGCCAAGGGCCGAAAACGCTGTCATACTGAAAGAGATAGGCACAGGTTGCGAGCGGCTCGATCTCGTTGATCAACACAAGCTCGAAATCCGCCGCATCGCGCATGAGGATACGCAAAAGCGTGCGCCCGATCCGGCCAAAGCCGTTGATAGCTATGCGGATGGGTTTATGCGCCATGGGATCCTCCAAAGTGACAGGTCAACAAGGCTGACATTGTGACCTGGCAGAGGATTCGGCCAGAGCTGAAATGCAATTTGATCAAAAATTCGGGCACTCCGCCCCGACCCTTACCCGCTCGCGGGCCCTGTCTCAGGCGGGGGCGAAGATGGGATCATTGGGGGCAAATGCCGCCGCAGCCTCAAGCGTCGTGGTCAGGCGCCGCGCCTCATTGATCGGCAAAACGGTATAGGCCGAGGCGTCTTGCAGGTTCAGCGCGTAATCCAGAAGGTCATGCGATGAGGGGCACAGGAACATCAATCCGTGTTCCGCGAAAACCACCTGCTCCTCGTTGAAATGCAACGCAATCACCTCGGCGTCGGGTGCGGGCGGCACCCGCGATACCCCGTCGGCCCCATCCAGCGCCACCGCGAGCAAAAGCGCAAAGGGGTCGCCCCAGATCGCCTCGGCGGCATCACTTTCGAGCATGATCACCTGATGCGGCAGGATACTGAACGCGCCCCGCGTGCCCAAGGCACCGCGCGCAAGTTCCAGCGGCCAGTACTTTTGGGGGCATGCCTGGTTACCGTTCCAGAGCGGTTGGCGGCGGACACAACTCAGCGGTTGCAACCCGTTGTCAAAGGTCAGGATACGATCCCCGGATGTCAGCGCCTCGACCGGACGCCAGCCCGTGGCCGTAGCAACCTTCGTGCCCGACACCAGCCCGGCCATCACGCCTCCGGGTTCCTGCGCCATACCGGTCGGCGCGGCCTCCCCGACCGGTTTTTCCATTATCGAGCCAATCCACCCCAGCATCGATCACCCCATATTCATTTCCAAGCACCTGTGACAGCAGACAGATGCAGCATCGCCCTAATTCGATAAGCCACGGTTAACGTGACCGGATGTGGCCCGAAAAATGGTGGAATCACGGCATCGTTTCCCCTGCGCCAACAGCCTGCTGTCATACCTGCTATTAGGTGAAAACCGGGTTCAATCCTATGAAAACATGTCAGAAAACATAGCCAAACCGCGCGATGTCCTCTGCCGCGATTCGCCCCAAAAGGGCGGCATCGGCGGGGCTGTAATAGCTGCGGTAATCTGCGTGATCGGATGTATTGGCGCGGGGCAGGTCAAGCCGGAATCCAAGGTGATCCCAAAGCGGCGCGGCATCCTCTTCAAGATGTTCAAGCCGGATATAGCTGGTGCAATATTCCACCCCGTCCGCAGCGGTCATGTAGGCCCTTGCGGGGTTCGCCCTCCATGCCTTTTGCGTCACCGGGGCGTTCACAAATCCGCTGAAATCCTGCGCCTGCGCAAGGCGCACCGACGGGTGATCGAACCCCTGCCCGCGCAACCAGTGATAATAGCTCACCATCCGGTCCCAAGGGTTGCGCACCAGCGTAAAGGTAAACGCCTCGCGGATCGTCCCGAGGCCGACAAGCCCGTCAATATCCGCCAGCGTCGCATGCTTCCAGAGCCGCCCCGCCGCCGCGACCCCCTTCAGGCGTCCAGCCCGCCGCCGTGCCTTGGGCGTGTCCCCGATCAGGATGTCATCGGCCATGGCGCGCCCCTCAAGCGCCAGCGCCATCGAGGTGCCGCCGGTCTTGGGGATATGAACAAAGATAAGGCGGTGCCCGGATGAGATGATCATGCCCCTACCCTAACCGCTTGTCGCGCGGCTGAAAGCCCCCATATAGCGGTGGTGTAATTCGGGGATTAAGCCATGATGGGATATCTGCGCACGGCCGTGTTGATGGCGGCAATGACGGCGCTTTTTCTAGGGATCGGCGCGCTGTTGGGCGGCACCGGCGGGGCGGTGATCGCGCTGGTGATCGCGCTCGCGATGAACGCCTATACCTGGTGGAACTCCGACCGGCTTGTATTGCGGATGCACGATGCGCGCGCCCCGACCGGCCCCGAGGGTGCCGCCTTTGAGCGGATGGTACATGCCATGGCCGACCGCGCGGGCATGCCTCGGCCAAAGGTCTATATCCTGCACAACGATCAACCCAACGCCTTTGCCACAGGGCGCAATCCGCAAAACGCCGCCGTGGCCGCCACCACCGGCCTTCTGACCCGGCTGAGCGAGCCGGAGATTGCCGCCGTCATGGCCCATGAACTCGCCCATATCCGCAACCATGACACGTCGATCATGACCATCACCGCCACCTTTGCCGGCGCAATCTCGATGCTGGCGAATTTCGCGCTGTTCTTCGGCAACAACCGCAATAATTCGCTTGGCTTTATCGGCACGCTGGCGCTCATGGTGCTGGCCCCTCTGGCGGCGGGCCTGGTACAGATGGCCATCAGCCGCAGCCGCGAATACGAGGCCGACCGCATCGGGGCCGAAATCTGCGGTAATCCGCTCTGGCTGGCCTCTGCGCTTGAACGGATATCGGGGCTGGCTGCACGGATCGACAACGACAGCGCCGAGCGCAATCCGGCGACGGCCCATATGTTCATAATCAATCCGTTGCATGCCCATGCCCGTGACCGGCTGTTTTCCACCCACCCGGACCCCGCCAACCGCATCCGCGCCCTGCGCGAGATGGCGGGCACGGCGGCTCAGGCCGGGGCATCCGGCCCTTGGGGATAGCACCGCGAGAAATCCGCACGCCATTGCATACCGCCCCTGATTTCCCGTAAAGAAGGCGCGATCTTCAACGAAAAGAGCGCCCCCATGTCCGATGCATCTCCCTTCATGTCCTCTTTTCACAGCGTCGAAGAGGGCTGGATCGACTTCAACGGCCACATGAACATGGGCTATTACACCGTGCTGTTCGACCGCTGCGCAGACGAGGCCTTTGCCGAAATGGGCTTTGGCCCGGACTATGTCAAAGCGCGCGGTCACAGCACCTTTTCCGCCGAGTTTCACATCCGCTACCTGCGCGAGATCAAACTTGGCGACCGGGTGCGCAGCACGTTCCACCTGCTCGCCCACGACGAAAAGCGCTTTCACAGCTTTCAGGAACTCTATCATCAGGACGGCTGGCTTGCGGCCACCGGCGAGGGGATGACCCTGCATATCGACCTCTCGGGCCCGCGCGTCGCGCCGATGCCAGACGACATCCTGCGCCGGGTGCGCGCCATGGCCACCGCCCATGCCGCCCTGCCTGTGCCAGAAGGCGTCGGTCACAAGATCGCGATCCCCGCCAAAGCATAGGCTATATGGCCCCCATGCCAAAGCAAACCCTCTCGACGCGCCCGACCCCCATGCGCTAGGCTCTGAGTCGGATACTCTGATCCTTGCAAGGCGGGCCCGGCCGATATGATCCCACTGCTTTTCCGCCGTCTGGCGCTTGGATTTGTCACCGTCTGGCTTGTCTCGGTCATTATTTTCCTCGGGGTCGAGGCCCTTCCGGGCGATGCCTGCACCGCCGTTCTGGAACGCGACGCCCATGGCGAGGCTCTTGCAAAATGCCGCACCGATATGGGGCTCAATGCCCCCGCCCTCGCGCGCTATGCCGATTGGGCCGGCGCCGCCCTTCAGGGTGACTTCGGGGTTTCGGCCAATGGTCAGGAAAGCATAAGCCAGATCGTCGGCTATCGCGTCCGCAATTCCTTGTTGCTGGCCACTGGCGCCCTAAGTGTCGGAATCCCCTTGTCTATTTTCCTTGGGACAATGGCCGGCCTGTGGCGCGACAGCTGGATTGATATCCTGTTTTCCAGCGGTGCGATCTTTGCCATGACGATCCCTGAATTTGTCGCCGCAACCATCCTGATCCTGCTTTTCGCGATCTGGCTTGGCTGGGTCCCGGCCATCGTGCTGACCCCGGCAGACGCTCCACCGCTGGAATTCTTCCCCGAATTCGTGCTGGCGGCGGTGGTTCTGACGATGATCATGATCGCCCATATCATGCGCATGGTGCGCTCTTCGGTGATCGACGTCATGGCCAGCGATTATGTCCAGATGGCCACGCTCAAGGGGGTGCCCTATTGGCAGATCGTATTCCGCCACGCCCTGCCCAACGCCCTCTTGCCCGCGATCAATGTGATTGCCCTGACGGTGGCCTGGCTGTTGGGCGGCGTGGTGGTGGTCGAGGTGGTGTTCAACTATCCGGGGTTGGGGCGACTTTTGATTGATGCGATTTCCGACCGTGACCTTCCGGTCGTTCAGGCAATCACGATGATCGTCGCGGCCACCTATGTGGGCGTGAACCTTGTGGCCGACATCCTCGGGCTCTTGCTTAACCCGCGCCTGCGCAGTCACCACATGGGACACCGATGACCGCGCCCGCCGCTCCGGTACGGCGCACGCGCGCCCTGACAACCTTGCGTGACATGGCGGCGCGGCCCTCGGGCGCCATCGGGCTTACCCTGATCACCCTGCACCTGATAATAGCCCTGATCAGCCCCTGGATCGCGCCGTTCGATTACAAGGAAATGAACTCTGCGGTGATCCTCGGCAACCCCGGCGCCGGACATCTTCTGGGCACCGATCATCTTGGGCGCGACGTGTTCACCCGTGTCCTTCTGGGTGGACGCGAGGCCCTTTTGGTCACCGGCATCGCCACGCCGATCGCCATGCTCTGGGGCGGCATGCTCGGGGTTCTTCTGGGCCTGCGCGGCGGCTGGATCGACGAGGTGTTGATGCGGCTTGTCGATGCGTTTCTGGCGCTGCCCGGCATCCTGCCGCTTCTGGTTCTGATTACCGTCTTTGGCAGCGGCAACGAGGTGCTCACCCCGACGCTTGCGTTCTTCTTTGGCATCCCGGTGATCCGCGTCGCCCGCGCCGCCGCACACGAGGTGGTCGCCCGCGATTTCATCTCGGCCGCGCGCGCGCGCGGCCACAGCCCTCTCAGCATCGTGCGCCGAGAGATTTTGCCCAATGTCACCGACACCCTTCTGGTCGAGGGGGCAATGCGCTGGTCGTGGATGCTGCTCGGATTTTCCGCACTGTCGTTTCTGGGCTTTGGCGTAGCCCCGCCAACGCCCGACTGGGGGCTTATGGTATCGGATGCGCGGGTTTATATGTCGCTCGCGCCCTGGGGTGTCCTGGGACCGATGATCGCCCTGTCCTCTCTCATCATCGGGATCAACCTGACCGCCGATGCCCTGGCCAAGGCCCTTGGGCTTGATCAGGGCCGAAAGGCGGTGATCTGACATGACCACCCAGCCGTTGATTGACATACGCGGGCTCTGCGTCGGATTTCGCGGCCGCTCGGGCAGCATGCTTCCGGTCCTGCACGGGATAGATCTTCAGGTCTGTCGTGGTGAAAGCATCGGCATTGTCGGCGAAAGCGGGTCAGGCAAAAGCACGCTGGCCCTCGCGGCGATGGGATATCTCAAACATGGCCTGCAAAGAATCTCGGGCGAGGTGATCTATAACGGCGCTGATATGTTTACCCGCACCGCAGCAGAGCTTGCCCGGATACGCGGTGGCCAACTTGGCTTGATCCCGCAGAACTCGGGGCAGGCCCTGACGCCAACCCTGCGCATCGGCCGCCAGCTTGATGAGGCGCTGCGCCTGCATTGCGCATTGCCCGCAGGCGCGCACACGGCCCGTGCCATCGACCTGTTGACCCAGGTGCGCCTGCCTGATCCGGCGGCCATCCTGCGCCGCTATCCGCACGAGCTGTCAGGCGGGCAACAGCAGCGCGTCGCCATCGCCATGGCCCTGGCCGGCGAGCCGGATGCGCTTTTGCTCGACGAGCCGACCACCGGCCTTGATGTGACGACCCAGGCGCATATCCTTGAACTGCTGCGCGATCTGGCCAGAACACGGAACATGGCGATGGTCTATGTCAGCCATGATCTCGGCGTCATCGCGCGGGTCTGTGACCGGGTGCAGGTGCTTTATGCCGGGGAAACCGTGCTTGAAGGGCCAACGCGCGCCGTGCTGAAAACCCCAGCGCATCCCTATGCGCGCGGGCTTCTGGCCTCGATCCCGCGGCTCGGCGAAAGCACCCTGCCGCGTGCCCTGGAAGGACGCCCGCCTTCGCCCGGCAGTGACAGGACCGGCTGCGCCTTTGCGCCGCGCTGTGCGCTTGCGACGGATCATTGCCGCGCCATACACCCCCCGATGGTACAGGGCGGGACGGGACAGGAAAGCCGCTGTCTTTACCCCGAGCAGATCGCGCAAATGGACATGAGCGGAAGCGGTGCACCGCTGTCCTGCTGCCCCCGGAACAGCCCCCTGGCCCTTGCCCTTGACACCATCGCGATCCGCTATGACCGCCCCGGCTCCTTTGCCCGTTTCATGCCTGCGCGCCCAGGCCCCCCGGCCACCGTGGATGACATCACCCTGACGATCCCGCAGGGTGAGACGCTGGGACTGGTTGGCGAATCCGGAAGTGGCAAATCCACCATCCTCAAGACGATTGCGGGGCTTTTACCTCCGGCGCAGGGTCGGATCACTCTCGGTGACGGCACCGCACTTGCCCCTCGCGTCGACAAGCGCCCCCCAGATCAGCTTCGCCGCATTCAGATGGTGTTCCAGAATCCCGACGAAAGCCTGAACCCCCGCCACAGTGTTGCGGACATCCTGGCACAACCGCTCAGCCTCTACTTTGGCCTCGCCGGACCCGAGTTGCGCCGCCGTGCCACCGAGGCGCTGGAAACCGTGCGCCTCGGCGCGCATTATCTCGACCGCCGCCCCGGTCAACTTTCGGGTGGCGAAAAGCAGCGCGTCGCCATCGCCCGCGCCTTTGCCGCCGCCCCCGAAATCGTGCTCTGCGATGAAATCACCTCGGCGCTGGATGTCTCGGTCCAGGCGGCCGTGCTTGAGCTGCTCAATGATCTCAAGGCGCGCCACAAGACGACCTTCGTTTTCGTCAGCCATGACCTGACCGTCGTGCACGCCCTGTCGGATCGCGTCGCCGTTCTCTACCAGGGGCGCCTGTGCGAAATCGGCCCCTCGGCGACGGTCTATGCCGCGCCCTCGCACCCCTATACCGAGGTGCTGTTGAACGCGGTCCTAGAACCCGATCCGGATCACGCCCCCCATCTGCTGACCGCAGACGTCGCGGAACTCTCCCCGCCTGCATGCGGCTGTCCGTTCCAGCGGCGCTGCCCCGTGAAACTGGGACAGCGCTGCGATACCGATACACCACCCTGGCAAAAGGGCGCGGACGGCCACGCCATCCGCTGTCATATCCCCCTTAGCGAATTGAACAAAACCGGTCGGGGATAAGATGCCCCATGGGCTTCTTCTTGGCCCAAATACTCAAAACCCGACACCGCCCCCCGCAACCGGTCCGCAATAAAAAAGGGCCCCGCCATCGCTTGGCCGGGCCCTTTTCTTTTTCTATGCGTCGCGCTTACTCGTCGCGGCTCTCCGGTGTGTCCACCAGATTGTCGAACTCGTCACCGCCGACAACATCATCTTCAACCACCGGCGCGGCAAGAGCGGCCGCAGCGGCGGCTTCTTCCTGACGGGCCTCGATCACGACGCTGTCGCGTGCGGTCGCGATACGGCGCATCTCCTGGGTGGCACCACCGGTGCCGGCCGGGATAAGGCGGCCAACAATGACGTTCTCCTTGAGACCAACCAGCTTGTCGCGCTTGCCCTGTACCGATGCTTCGGTCAGCACGCGGGTGGTTTCCTGGAACGACGCCGCCGAGATGAAGCTGCGGGTTTGCAGGCTGGCCTTGGTAATCCCGAGAAGGATCGGCTCGCCCTGTGCCGGACGTCCGCCTTTCGAGATCGCCTTCTCGTTGGCTTCATCGAATTCGACCTTGTCCACATGCTCGCCCTTGAGAAGCGTGGTATCGCCGCTGTCCTGGATTTCCCATTTCTGCAACATCTGGCGGACGATGACTTCGATGTGCTTGTCGTTGATCTTCACGCCTTGCAGGCGATAAACCTCTTGCACCTCGTCGATCATGTAGTTCGCCAGCGCCTCGACACCCATGATCCCAAGGATGTCGTGCGGCGCGGGGTTGCCGTCCATGATGTAATCACCCTTCTGGACAAAATCACCTTCCTGAACCGGAATGTGCTTGCCTTTGGGCACCATGTACTCCACCGGCTCCATCGTTTCGTCCGCAGGCTCGATGGTGATGCGACGCTTGTTCTTGTAGTCGCGGCCATAGCGAACGTAACCATCGATTTCCGCGATTATGGCGTGATCCTTGGGGCGGCGTGCCTCAAAGAGTTCGGCCACACGCGGCAGACCACCGGTGATGTCCTTGGTCTTGCCGCCTTCGCGCGGGATTCGCGCGATCACGTCACCTGCATGCACCTCCTGGCCTTCTTCGACCGCGAGAATGGCATCGACTGACATCGGGTAGGTCACCGGGTTGCCCGCATCGTTGCGCATCGGCTCGCCATCGGCGCCCACGATGAACACCTCGGGCTTAAGCTCGTTGCCCTTGGGGGCCGCGCGCCAGTCGGTGACGATCTTCTGGGTCATGCCGGTCGCGTCATCGGTCACGTCACGCACGGCAACGCCGCTGACGAGGTCGACGAATTTCGCGGTCCCGGATTTTTCGGCCAGGATCGGCAGGGTGTAGGGATCCCATTCGAACAGTTTCTGACCGCGCACGACCTTGGCGCCCTCTTCGACGAAGAGACGTGTCCCGTAACCCACCTTGTGGCTGGCAAGTTCAACGCCCTTCTCGCCGATGATCCGCAACTTCATGTTCCGGCCCATCACGAGGGTTTCACCGTTCGAATTGACCAGGGTCTGGGGCTGATCATAAGTGATCGTCCCCTCTTGGCTGGCTTCAAGGAACGACTGTTGGCCACCCTGTGCAACGCCGCCGATGTGGAAGGTCCGCATCGTAAGCTGTGTGCCCGGCTCGCCGATCGACTGTGCCGCGATGATACCCACGGCCTCGCCGATGTTGACCATCGTACCGCGTGCCAGATCGCGACCATAGCACATGGCGCAAACGCCATCCTCGGCCTCGCAAGTCAGCGGCGAGCGCAGACGCACGGTTTGCACCGCAGCTTCTTCAAGCATGTCGGCCATACGTTCGTCGATCAACTGGCCCGTGGAAATCAGGACCGCTTCGCTGACCGGGTCAACGATATCTTCGGCCGCAACACGGCCCAGCACACGTTCGGCCAGCGAGGCCACGATTTCACCATCGTTGACAGCCGCTTCAACCGTCACCGCGCGCTCTGTGCCGCAATCATGCTCACGCACGATACAATCCTGCGCCACGTCCACCAGACGACGGGTGAGGTAACCCGAGTTCGCGGTTTTCAGAGCCGTATCAGACAGACCTTTCCGCGCGCCGTGGGTCGAGTTGAAGTATTCAAGAACGGTCAGGCCTTCCTTGAAGTTCGAGATGATCGGCGTTTCGATGATGTCGCCGTTCGGCTTGGCCATCAGGCCGCGCATGCCGCCCAGCTGTTTCATCTGAGTGACCGAGCCACGCGCACCGGAGTGGGCCATCATATAGACCGAGTTGGGCTCCATCACGGCGCCGTTTTCGTCTTTACGTTCGGCCGAGATGGTCCCCATCATCGCCTCGGTGACCTGGTCGTTACATTTCGACCAGGCATCGACGACCTTGTTGTACTTTTCGCCCTGAGTGATCAGGCCGTCCATGTACTGCTGTTCAAAGCCCTTCACCTGACCGCGGGTTTCCTCGACGATGGTCCATTTGGTATCAGGGATCACCATGTCGTCCTTGCCGAAGGAAATCCCGGCCTTGAACGCTTCGCGGAACCCAAGGGTCATGATCTGGTCACAGAAGATGACGCTCTCTTTCTGACCGCAATAGCGATAGACGGTGTCGATGACCTGCTGCACTTCCTTCTTGCGCAGAAGGCGGTTCACAAGGCTGAACGGCGCTTTGGCGTTCTGCGGCAAAAGCGCCCCAAGACGCACCCGGCCCGGCGTTGTCTCGACGCGGGTGATGACCTCGTTGCCCTCGTCATCAATCTGCGGCACGCGTGCCGTGACGCGCGAGTGCAGATGCACCTCGCCGGAATCCAGCGCATGCTGGACTTCTTCGATCGACGAAAACACCATGCCCTCGCCCTTCATGCCTTCGCGCATCAGCGTGACATAATAGAGGCCAAGGATCATGTCCTGCGACGGAACGATGATCGGCGCGCCGTTGGCGGGGGACAGAACGTTGTTGGTCGACATCATCAAGACACGCGCTTCAAGCTGGGCTTCCAGCGAAAGCGGCACGTGAACAGCCATCTGGTCACCGTCAAAGTCGGCGTTGAAGGCCGCACAGACCAGCGGGTGAAGCTGGATCGCCTTGCCTTCGATCAAGACCGGCTCGAACGCCTGAATGCCCAGGCGGTGAAGCGTCGGCGCCCGGTTGAGCATCACCGGATGCTCGCGGATCACCTCATCAAGGATATCCCAGACCTCGGGGCGTTCCTTTTCCACCAGCTTCTTGGCCTGCTTGACGGTCGAGCTGAGGCCCTTGGCCTCGAGGCGCGAATAGATGAACGGCTTGAACAGTTCGAGCGCCATCTTCTTGGGCAGACCGCATT
>NZ_CAJXIP010000053.1 GCF_913054395.1 uncultured Roseovarius sp. | reverse complement strand
TCAATATCGATAATGCATCATTATGCAGTGCAAGGCAGGACTACAATGGCAAGGCCCACTATGGCACGCCACCCACAGGCTCAGGCCAAAACAGCGCAAACGACAAACGGCCCCGCCTGAAGGCAGGGCCGCCCAACCAGCATGAATATTCTCAGCGGGCCTTCTTTTCCATGGATCGCGTCAGTCTATTGTCGCGCGCTCGCGGGGCTTGGCCCAAAGCTGGGCGTCAGGGTCCGACACGACCGCCGCACCGTGACCGACAACATCGGATACCTGCGACTCAGAATAGCCCAGCTCCCGCAGAATTTGCGCAGAATGCTCACCAAGAAGTGGTGGCGGCAGGGTCTCCGCTACCGGACCCAGCAACGAACCAAGCGGCAATTCCGGTGTCTGGAACGCATATCCGCCAAAGCCAAAGTCCGAGACCTTCTGCCCCGATTTCGCCTGCGGAGCGTCCAGCACGCGATCAAGCGGCAAGACCTCGGTGTGACCCACGCCACCGGCATCGAGCCTGGCAACGAGATCATCGAAATCAACATTGGCGACGGCCCCCGTGACAATCGCTTCGACATCCGGGCGCCGGGAGCGCCGCTGGCGCAATGTGGCAAGCTCAGGATCTGCCGCCAGATTGACGGCAGCGCAGAATTTCCGCCAGTGATCATCCGTGAGCATCACAAGGTAAATCCAGCGCCCGTCGCGGGTTTCATATGCGCCATAGCCAGGGATGGAAAACTCGGCCGACGGCTCCTGCTCGGGTCGGCCAAGCAGTTGCGTCTTGAGCTGCACGCCCAAGAGGTCGCGCGCCGCGATGTGCAAGCCGGTTTCATAAAGCCCGATCTCGATGTTGCGTCGCTCTTCGGTGCGATCTGACATAAGCGCCGAGAGGACCGCGATGGCCGCATAGCAACCCGCAAACTGATCGTGATACGAGGGGCCAAGCCGCGCCGGCCGTCCGTCGGGGCGGTTGTAATACATCACGCCGGTGGCTGCTTCCGCGATGGGATTCGAGGCAACCTGCTCTTCCAGCGGACCTGCCCCATAGCCCTTGATGTGGCAGAATATGATGTCCGGATTGATTGCATTGCAGGCCTCGAAAGTGACACCCAGCTTACGCGCAGCAGAGGGCGACAGATTCTGCACGACGATGTCCGCGCTCGCGATCAGCTTGCGGAACGCTGCCTGCCCCTCGTCGGATGTCACATCAAGGCAGAGGCTGCGCTTGCCCCGGTTGAACGCGAGATAGCTGCCGCTCGGCCCGCCGCGCACCAGCCGTCGCGTCGTTTCCCCCACCGGGGGTTCGATCTTGATGACGTCAGCGCCAAGCTGATTCAGCAGATGCGTGGCAAAGGGCGCAGCGATCATGCTGCCCAGCTCTATCACAGTCTTTCCTGCGAGAATTCCATTTTTCATGCATTTTCTCCTTGCCCGCGATCTATAAATATGGCTGTTTTCGCGGATATTACATTTTTTCCTTGCCAGACACAGAATGCATAATGCATTATCAATGTGTCAAGGGCGATCTGAACGCCAGCAAAGAGGAGGCTAAGTTCAGTGTGCCATGGGCGCGAAATGTCTGAAGGTTGCGTCGCGGAGTAGAGTCGCCCCAGGGCGGCACCGTGTCAGCGGCCATGAAATTCAGTGATACACAGTCTCTGGGAGGAGAAATCATGCTGCAAAAACTTTGGAAAGGACCTGCGCTTGCCGCTGCCACAGCCGTCGCGCTGGTCGCGGGATCCGCGAGCGCCGAGTCCGGAATCGACATGGAGAACAAGGTAGTCACCATCGGCGCCTTCACTCCGGTCACGGGCCCGGTCCCATTCTACGCCGTTCTTACTCACGCCGCCGAATCCTATTTCAAGATGATCAACGAATCCGGCGAGGTAGATGGCTGGACCTTCAACTACATCACGAAGGATGATGGCTATGACCCCGCGCGCAGCGTTGCCACGGCCCGGAGCCTGGTTGAAGACGACGGCATCTTTGCGCTTTCCGCCCCGATCGGCACAGCGACCAATGTCGCCGTCATCCCCTACGCCAAGGAAGCCGGCGTTCCGATAATTGGCCCGGTTGGCGGGTCGAGCCAGTTCTTCGAAGTTCCCGCGGTATTTCCGCTGCTGCCCGATTACGGCTGGTCCGCCGGATCTTCGACCGAATACGCGGTGAACGGCCTTGGGCACACAAAGATCGCCATACTGTGGGAAAACGACGAACTGGGAAAGTCGGCCAAGCGTGGTTTTGACCTCGTCATGGCGGATCTCGGGATCGAGCCCGCAGAATCCATCCCCTTCGATGTGAAGACAACCAGTTTCAGCGCTCATATCCGCCGCATCCAGAACTCCGGTGCGGAATCCGTGCTTCTTTACGGATCGAATGCCAACCTCGCGGCAGCACTCAAGGCCGCCGACCTGCAAGGCGTAGATGTAGCCTGGTTTGCACCTTTCTTCACCGCCGATCCCTCCACGCTTAAGCTGGCCGGGGATCTCCTGGAAGGCGTCCACTTCTCTTCATGGCTGCTGCCCGTGTCGAGCGACGAGCCCGAAGTGGTGGCCTATCGCGAGTCGAGCGCCAAGTATTTCCCGAACGATCCGGTCGGCGTACTGGGCCTGAACGGCTGGAGTAATGCGGCCCTGTTTCACAAGGGGTTCCAGCTGCTGCTCGATAGCGGGGACGAGATCACGCGTGAAAACCTCGTGAAGGCAATGAACACGATGACGGATGCGGCTGTTGGTGGCGCACGCGGCGTGACCTTTAGCGCGGACGATCATCGCGGCACCCGTCAGGAAGGCATCATCCAGTACAAGAACGGTGAATTCGTGCTCGTGCGCGAGTTCCGGCCCTACCCAGACGTCGCGTTCAACGCCTCAAAGGGCGAATAACGCTGGCAATCCTGCCCGCTGGCTCTCTCGCCAGCGGGCAGGCGTTCACCTTAATCGAAAGAAAGGGGCAATCCATGTCCTCCATACCAGTCAGCGGGCCGGCACGGCTCGACGGCAAGACGGCAATCGTTACGGGAGCGGCTGGCGGCATCGGTCGTGCGACCGCACTCGCCCTCGCAGAAGCTGGCGCGACCGTGGTCGCCACCGACATCGCGGAAAGCGCGGAATTCGAACACGATCACATAACCTATCGCCGCTACAACGTGACTTCACGCGACGAAACGACATCAGTTCTGACCGAGACGCGAGATACGTTCGGCTCCATCGACGCACTGATCCTCTGCGCCGGCACGATCTCTCACAAGCATCTGGTGGATTCGACCGACGACGAATGGCGGTCAATTCTCGATGTGAACCTGATGGGGGTCGTGAACCCTGTTCGCGAAGTTTTCCCAATCATGGAAGCCCAGGGCTTCGGCAAGATCGTCGCCCTTGGATCCATCGCGTCGAAGATTGGCGGCGTGGCCTCTGGCCCGTCCTATGTTGCGGCAAAGTCGGCCGTGCATGGCCTGATGAAGTGGGTTGCCAAGAATGGCGCCGCCAAAGGGATCTATGCCTCTGTCATCGCCCCGGGCCCGGTCGAAACGCCGATGTGGGAAACCGTGACGCAACGGTCTGCCCCCTCGCCCAATGGCAATGTGCCGCTGGGTCGTTTTGGCCAGCCCGAGGACATTGCCCAGGCGATCCTCTTCCTCGCCTCGCCTGCGTCCAACTGGATCACCGGTACCGTTCTCGACGTGAACGGTGGAATGTTGATGGATTGATGCGATGAAAGATACAGATACCATAGGATTTATCGGACTTGGCGTTATGGGCGGCCCGATGTGCCGGAACATCGCGGTAAAGCATCCGGGGCGCGTCCTCTGCTTTGATTTGTCCGAAGAGGCCGTCGCCGCGCTGTCGGACACGAAAGCCGAGCGCATGGACTCGGTTGAAGCGCTTGCAAAAAAGGCGGACATAATCTGCCTGTCCCTGCCGGGCGGCCCCCAGGTACAGAAGGTCGCTGGGATGATTGGCCCCGTCGCGGGCGCCGGAAAGGTCCTGGTCGACCTTTCGACAACAACCGTAAGTTCGGCCCGCGAAACCGCCGCCATGCTGGAATCGCACGGCGTGGATTTCGTTGATGCGCCCGTTGCCCGCACCCGCGAGGCCGCGCAGCAGGGCAAGCTCAGCATCATGGTTGGCGGCAAGCCCGCGCCTTACGAGAGAGTTCTGCCGGTTCTTGACTACATGGCCTCGGACGTCACCCATGGCGGCGACGTCGGAGCAGGCCAGGTTCTGAAGCTGGTGAATAACATGCTGGTCTTTGCCAATACGGTGGCACTGGCCGAGATGATCGTCCTAGGTGAACGGGCCGGGGTCGATGCCAACACGTTGCTCGATGCCGTCTCTAAGGGCTCGGGCGACAGTTTCGTGCTGCGCAACCACGGCAAAAAGGCGATGGCGCCCCGTGAGTTCCCCGAGAAATCCTTCCCGGCGGAATATGTCCTCAAGGACATTTCCTACGTCTTTGACCTGGCCGACGAGACGGGCACCTTCATTCCTGCCGCAGACCAGGCTCGTGCCTATTATCAGGCCGCAGTCGAGAAGGGGTTCGGCAGCAGGTACTTTCCCTCGGTCATCCAGCTTGTGGAAACAGATGAAATGGAGCGGAGCACATGAGCTTTTGGGACAGTCTGATCTATGACCTTTTCCCGCTGATCTGGTCCGGCACGATCACCGGGTGCCTCTATGCGCTCGGCGCTCTCGGGCTGGTGATGATCTTCAAGTGTTCCAAGGTTGTGAACTTCAGCCACGGGAATGTTGCGGGCCTAACGGCATTTCTGGTCTATGGCCTGTCCTCGGGGGTGTTGATGTCGCTGAGCTGGGGCGCGGCCGTTCTTCTGGCCATGCTGGCCGCAGTCGCCATTGCCTTCCTGATCTATTCGATCATCTCGCCCGTTGTTTTTGAGTCCGACCTGACATCGACCATCGCCACACTCGGTTTCGGGCTTATTGCCCAAGGCATCACGCTGCTTGTTTTCGGGGCTGACATCGTGGCGCTCGACCTGCCCATTCCGCGGTTTGCCATGTCGGTGCTGGGGCTTCTGGTTACTGGATATGACCTGACCGTGCTTGTCGTGGCCATTGCTACCATCGGCGCGCTCTTTATCGTGATCGACTACACCAAGCTGGGTATCGCCTTTCGTGCGATTTCGGAAAACCCGTTTGCAGCCGAGGTTTGCGGTCTGAACCTGAAATCGGTGCATTACTTCGCCTGGATCACGGCGGCGATCCTGGGGGTGATCGGGGCGCTGCTTATCGTTCCGACAACCTTCCTGTCCGTGACGACCGTTGCGACCTTCATGTTGCAGGCCTTCGCGGCGGCCGTGATTGGAGGGTTCGCGTCCCTGCCCGGCGCCCTTATCGGAGGGATCCTTGTCGGCGTGATGATGAACCTTTTCACCTTCTATGTCTCGCCCGAGTATTCCTCGACCTTCCTTCTGGGGGCAATCCTCGTGGCGCTGAACATCTTCCCGAACGGCATCCTTCAGAAAGTCGGAGGCACCCGTGTCTAATCATGCGACCCACATAACACCCGACCAATCCGTTTTCACACGCCTGTCCAGCGTCGCCACCCCAGGGGTGACGGCAGGGATCCTGGTCGCGGCGCTGATCGTCATGCCCTTCCTGCTCGGCGGGTCCTGGACATTCACGCTTGGCCTTTGCTTTGCCAACTCGATCGGCGTGCTGGCAGTATCCCTGCTGGTCCGCTACGGCGGAGAAGTGTCGATCGGGCACACCTTTTTCACCGCGCTTGGCGCCTATTCGATCGGCGTGCTGGATGCCCGGTTCGGCATCTCGCTCTGGGCGTCCGTGCCGCTTGCCCTGTTACTCGGTGTGACCTTCGGCATTCTCTTCGCCTGGCCGTCGCGCAACCTGCACGGCATCTACCTGGCGGTGACGACGCTCGCACTTGCGCTGGCAGTGCCGGAGATGATCAACAACTTCGACATCCTGACCGGCGGATATGAAGGCCTTTATGTCGCCACCCCCTTCATTCCGGGCATGAGCATGGGAATGCAACGCTATTACTTCGCCCTTGTCATGCTCGTGATCGTCTGTTTCGCGGTTGCGCGGTTGCGGCTGTCGCGACAGGGCATGGCGCTGTTGCTGGCCAAGACCCACCCGGCAGCTGCTGACGCGTTTGGGACACGCCGGGTCTGGGCCCGGATCTCGATCATGGGAATCAGCGGCGGGATCGGCGCGCTCTGCGGCGCGGCACTGGCCTTCTCCGGCTCCACTGTCTCGCCCGGCGGCTTCACCTTTTGGCAGGCAATCTTCCTGCTGGTCGGCTCCGTGGTCAGCTTTTATGGCCTGTCCCTGCCCCGTGTCCTGCTCGGCGGTGCCTTCGTCACCCTGGTGCCACAGCTTCTGTCGGCGTCCGGGGCGTGGATCCCGGTTTTCTATGGTCTCGCGCTGCTGGGAATGATCCTGCTCGGCCACTACATGCCGCGCATCCGCAAGGCCATGTCCCGCATTTCGGAGGTTTCGTGATGGACCAGATGACAAATGCCCTGCGCGGTGAGGGAATCGCGCTCTCGTTCGGTGGGATCAAGGTGCTAAAGGGCCTCGACGTGGAATTCCGCGCGGGCGAGATCACCGGGCTGATTGGGCCGAACGGCGCGGGAAAGACAAGCCTTTTCAACTGCCTGACCGGGGCCTATTCCCCGCAACAGGGCACGATCTCTTACGCCGGAATGCCGCTGAACGGCCTGCCCCCCGCCGCCCGCGCAGCCAAGGGCATCGTCCGCAGCTTCCAGCATGTCGCGCTCTGTCCGGACCTGACGGTGCGGGAGAACGTGATGATGGGCATCGCGCGCAACTGCACGGCGGGCTGGCTTTCGGCATTCCTCCCCCTGCCCCGCGGCAGAACGGAACGCGAGGAGATGGCGCGCGCCGCCGATACCGCGCTGAGCGACCTCGGACTGCCGGATGTCGGTGACAAGTTCCCCGGCGAACTGCCCCCCGGCATGCAGCGGCTGGTCGAGATCGCCCGCGCGGTGGTCGGCAAGCCCTCGGTCCTGATGCTGGACGAACCGGCGGCTGGGCTGAACAACTCCGAAACCCGCGACCTGACGGCTGTGCTGCGCAAGCTCGCCTCAACCGACCTGGTCATGGTCGTGGTCGAACATGACATGGACCTCGTCATGTCCATCTGCGACCGGATTTACGTGTTGAACTTCGGTGAATTCGTCGCTGTGGGCAGCCCCGAGGAAGTGCGCAACAATCCCGACGTGGTCCGCATCTACCTGGGGAGCGATGACGATGAGTGAACTTCTGAAAGTCGAAAACCTGTCCGTCGCCTACGGCTCTGGCGCACCTGCTGTAAACCAGGTGTCCTTCACCGTCGATCAGGGGGCGGTGGTTGCTCTGCTCGGAGCGAACGGCGCGGGCAAGTCTTCGATCATGAAAGCCGTTTCCGGCCTCACACCCGCCACGGGATCCACCGTCTTCGAAGGCGAAGATATCGGCAACCTGCCTGCACGTGCCCGTGTCGCCCGGGGCATCGTCTATGTCCCCGAGGGACGCGAGATCGTAGGCGACCTGACCGTGCGCGAGAACCTCATTCTGGGTGGGTATCAAAAGGCCGCGTCAGAGCGGAAAAAGCGGATGGAGATGGTACTCGACCTTTTCCCCGAGATTGCCGAGAAGGTGGACCGCCATGCATGGCGCTTGTCAGGCGGTGAGCAGCAGATGCTGGCCATCGGCCGCGGGCTGGTCGCGGACCCCAAGCTTTTGTTGCTCGACGAACCTTCGCTTGGTCTTGCGCCGTTGCTTGTGCGGCGGGTCTTCGACCGGCTGGCCAAGATCCGCAAGGAATCCAACCTCGCCATCGTACTGGTCGAACAGAACCTCGCCGTAACGATGCGCCTGTGTGACGAACTGCACTTCCTTCGCGGCGGACGGATCGTCGGACACCGCAGCGCCGACGAACTCAAGGATGAAACGGCCCGTCAGGAGGCGATCGACGCCTATCTCGGCGCGGCTGCCGCCTGAGGAGAAATCAATGAAGACCTGGGAAATATACGCCATACGGCACGCCACAAACGAGACCCGCTCACGTGGTGTCAACTTTATCAGCGACCCCAACCCAACCGCGCCCCTGACGCTGGACTTCTTCTGCTGGGTATTGAAAAGCGGCGATGACGTCGTCGTGGTCGATACCGGAATCGACCCGGCAAAGGGCGTGAGGAACGGGCATGTGCAGGTGATGAGCCCGCCGGACGGCTGGGCTGCGCTCGGCATCGACCCGGCGCAGATCTCGACCGTGGTGCTGACCCATGCACATTACGACCACCTGGGCTATCTTGACGCCCTGCCGAACGCGCAATTCCACATGCAGGCCGAAGAGATGGCCTATGTCACCGGCCCCTGGATGGAAAAGCCGACCTTCCGCCATGCCTATTGGCCGGACGAGATCGCTCGACTGGTCCATCTTCTGTATGACGGCCGTCTGCACTTGCATGGCCGCGAATTCGAGGTGGCCGACGGGATCAGCGCCCACTGGGTCGGTGGCCATTGCGCGGGACAGGAAATACTACGTATCTGGACAGAGCGGGGCTGGGTCGTGTTGGCATCTGACGCTTTGCACTATTACGAGGAATACGAACGCGGCATTCCCTTTACCGTCGCCTTCAACATTTCAGACATGATTGCGGCCCATGACCGAATCCGGGAACTGGCAGACAGCGACGATCATGTCCTCCCCGCCCATGATCCGAGGCTTCTGGAGCTTTATCCTGCGGTCAGCCCTGAAATGGCGGGCCGTATCCTGCGACTTGACACGCGCCCGGAGATTACGCCATGAAGGAATGCATTTTGCACCCCTGCGACACGACGGGGGGAGGGGTAAGTGATGGAAAACCTGACGAAACACCAAACCAAGGAAGAGTACGTCGCGGATTTCCTGCGCGAAGGGATCATCTCGGGTCAGTTTCCGCGAGGCGCCAAGCTCAAGCAGGCGCAAATCGCCGAGATGATCGGAACCTCGATCACTCCGGTCAGGGAAGCCATCAAACTTCTGGAGGCCGAGGGATTCGTCCTTGGCTCGTCGCACCGTGGGGCGATCGTGGCGCCTTTCGACATCAATGCGACCGAAGAGATCACCGATCTGAGAGTGACCCTGGAATGCAAGCTGGGCCTGAAGGCGGTCAGTCGGCTGACCCCGCAGGACATCGACAAGCTACGCACCCTTCAGGATCAGATCGAGGACGCCGCCGCACGGGGCGACCGGGACGCGGTCCGGTCCATCAACTACCGGTTCCACGAGCTTATCTATATCGCGGCGGATCTGCCGCAGACGCTGCGGTTCGTGCGCGCACTCTGGGCGCGGTATCCGTTCGACCTCATCAACCGGCTGGATCAGCGGATCGACCGCGCCTCGCAGGAACACCGCGAGATGCTGAGCGCCATTATAGCTCGCGACGAGGCCGGATTCCTTCAGGCGCTGCGGACGCACATCCGCTCGGCCTGGGACGAATTCAAGGCCAGCTACTCAGAATAACACCCCGCGCCCTTTCTGGCACGGGGCCCTTCCCCAGCCTGAAAGGACACCGCAATGGCATCTGACACAATACTTCTTGTCATGGACATGTTAAACGACCTCGTCCACCCCGACGGTATGGGCGCCAAGAGCTATGTGCCCCTCATGCAGGAGCGCGGGGTTTATGACGCGACCGAGCTTGCGATCAAAAAGGCACGGGCAGCGGGCGTTATGGTGGGCTACGTGCGGGTCGGGTTCTCTCCGGATTACGCGGAATGCCCCCCAGGATCGCCGGTATTCTCCAAGGCGCGGGACAACGATGTGTTTAAGCTGGGCACGTGGGGGACCGAAGTGCTGAGCCAGTTCGCCCCCCAGCCCGGCGATCCAGACATCATCAAGCACCGTGTCAGCCCGTTTTACGCGACCAAGCTAGAACCCTTGCTGCGCGCGCAAGGCATCCGTCGGCTGGTTCTGTCGGGCGTTTCCACGAACGGCGTCGTCTCGGCGGCAGTGCGCGAAGGACACGACCGTGACTATACCTGCGTCCTGCTTGAGGACTGCTGTGCCGGTGCGACCCAAGAGGAGCACGAACACGCCATGTCCGGGCTGCGCCGCTATGCGCAAGTGACCTCGGCGGCGGATGTCACCTTCTAAAAGACTCACCCCATTATAATGCATTAAATTTTCGCCCCGCGCGACATTCACACTCGTATTTTAGGCTAAATTGGTGGAAATGCTCAAAAATAAGAGGAAACTCGCCCCTTGACTGTCTCAAAAATAATGCATTATATGAAAAACAAATGCACACTGCCCAAACACCATCATCAGACAGACAAGGAGATCCAACTATGACAACCGCAGAAAAGACCAGGAACGACGAAGCCAAGGGCATGGGTGGCGCGCCCGCCGAGGGCAAGATCACCGACGAAGCGATTGCTGCCGCAGAAAAGATGGTCGGCCTTCAACTGCGCCCCGAGGGCCCCTACCTTCAGGACGCGACCGCGGACACACTGCGCAACTGGTGCAACGGCATCGGCGACCTCAACCCGCTCTACCGCGATCCGGGCTATGGCGCCGAATCTCGCTACGGTACGCAACTGGGTCACCCGATGTTCCCGATGGCGCTTGGCTGGATCGGCCGCACCCGCTGGGGCCTGCCGGGGGTGCATGGGTTCTACGCCGGCAACGACTGGGAAATCTTCCGCCACATCCGCCCCGGCGACCGGGTCAACGCCGTCGAACGCGTGATCGGCATTGATGTCAAGGAGAGCAAGTTCTCCGGTCGTCTGGTGCTCCAGTACGTCGAGGCAACCTACTTCAACCAGCACGGCGACATGCTGTCCCGCGCGCTTGGCACCTGCACGCGCCACGAACGCAAGGCGGCACGGGACGCGGGCAAATACAAGGACATCACCACCTACGAATACACGCAGGAAGAATTCGAACAGCTCGACGCTTGTATTATGGAAGAACCGATGAATATCCGCGGTTCCAAAGTGCGTTACTGGGAAGACGTGACCGAAGGCGAGAGCCTCGACACCATCGTGCGGGGCCCGCTTTCGCTAATGGACACCATGGGCTTCCTCGTCGGCTCCGGCCGTGGTCACACCCATGGCGTGGTCTTCCAGAGCGCGATGAAGCACCCCGGTCACTTCTTCCGCAACCCCGAAGCGGGCGGCGGCATTGAATACACCGGCATCGGCCACCACCGCGAAAGCACCGCCAAGGAAGTCGGCGTGCCCGGCGTCTACGATTACGGCCCGCAGCGGTCGTCCTGGATGGCATCCATGGTCACCAACTGGATGGGCGACGCGGGTTTCCTCAAGCGGGTTCGCACCGAGATGCGGCGCTTCAACACCATGGGTGACAGCACCTGGTGCAAGGGCAAGGTCTCGAAAAAATACATCAAGGACGGTCACGCCCTGGTCGACATCGAAATCTGGGGCGAGAACCAGCGTGGTGAAGTCACGACTCCCGGCATCGCCACCGTCGCCCTTCAGTCACGCGATCCCGGGCTTCGGGTCTTCCTCGACTGTGGAAACCTCGAACTGGACCTCCCGGTCGTTCGCTAAGGAAAGGAGCCCGGCCATGACCGACAAGCCTCTCACGGGCCTTCGTGTCATCGAACGCGCCTCAGGCGTGGCCGCAGCACAGGCCGGGCGCCTGATGTGCCAGATGGGTGCCGAGGTCATCATGGCCGAACCGGCGGGCGGCACCCCCATAAGGGAAGAGCATCCACTTCTTCCCGGAGGCCAGAGTGCGCTGTTCACCTACCTGTCCGCAGGCAAGTGCAGTGTGATCTGCGACCCGTCAAACCCAAGCTTTCGCCAGGACATGGACAAACTCCTGGCGGAGGCCGACATCTTCATCGACGACACGCCAGTCGCAGACCGTACCGCGTTGGGACTCGACGAAACGACGATCGCGACGACCCATCGGCATATCGTACATCTCTCGGTGCTCCCCTTCGGTGCTTTCGGACCGAAAGCCGGATGGAAAGGTGAAGAGCTTAACTTGATCCACGCGGGCGGCGAAGGTTTCCTTTTGCCAAACGGTCTTTCGGCCGACCTTTTCCCCGATCGTCCGCCGCTCAAGATCGCGGGGCATTTCGCCGAGATGCAAGGCGGCACCACGGCGGCAATGGCCGCGCTGGCCGCGCTTTGGACCGGCGAGGGCCAGTTCGTGGATGCCTCGGTTCAGGACGCGAATGTCGCGGTCGGAGCCTTTGGAATTCAGCGTTTTGGCGACGGGTCGGTCGAACACCGCCTGACCCGCTCGTTCAAGTTTGGCGGCGTGATCGAATGCGCGGACGGCTATGTCGAACTTCTGACGCTTGAGCCGCGTCAGTGGCAAGGCCTTCTCGATCTGCTCGGGGCCGATGACTGGGCCCAGGACGCCAGCCTGGCCGACGAGGTCGGACGCAGCGCACGAGGGGCCGAAATCAACGAGCGCATCCGCGGATGGGCACGACACCAAAAGGTCGAGGATCTGGTATCAGAGGCGCAGACCCGCGGCGTACCCATGGCGCGTTACAATGCGCCTGAGCATGTCCTGATCGGGTTGCAGGAAACTGCCCGGGGCATCTTTTCAACGCTCCAGACACCGGATGGCCCTGTGAAGGTGCAATCCCTGCCATTCCGTTTTGGGCCAGACGCCCTGCCGGTCAGCGAAACACTCCCCAGTCCCGGAGCGGACCAGTCCATCCTGACTGGCGACAACGGCAGGAGGGCCTCCGCATGAAACCCCTTGCAGGACTCCGCATCGCCGATTTCACTGTACATGCCGCAGGGCCATTCTGCACCCACATGCTTAGCCAGATGGGCGCCGAGGTGATCAAGGTCGAAACCGCACTGAGGCCGGATATTTTCCGCAAGCCGCACGCGGTCTACGGCCGTCAGGGCCCTGCGACTTTCGATCAGGTATCGTCGAACAAGCTTTCCGTTCGTCTCAACCTGAAACATCCCGAAGGCGTTGCACTCGCGAAAAAGCTGGTTTCCATCGCCGATATCGCCGCCGAAAGTTTCCGCGCGGGCGTCATGGCGCGATTGGGGCTCGGATATGACGTCTTGCGCGAAACAAAGCCCGATATCGTCATGGTTTCCGTTTCGTCCTCGGGGCAGACGGGCCCCGAAAGCCATTTCGCCGGATACGCCCCGCTGTTCGGGGCCTGGGGCGGGTTGGGCTACCTCTCGGGCCATGCCGATGGGCCGCCGGTAGAGATGCGGCACGTCATGGATCACTCGGTCGGGATGCATGCTGCACTGGCCACTCTGGCCGCATTGCATCGTCGCCGCCGTTCGGGCCTTGGGTGCCATGTGGATGTCGCCGCACGCGAGGTCGCCTCATCGCTGGTCGGTGATGCACTGACTGCTGCCTCGGCAGGTGTCACCGTCGGCAGGATGGGCAACGACGACATGACCCGCGCGCCGCACGGGCTCTTCCCCACAGTTAACGCGGACCGCTGGCTTTCGATTGCTGTTTCGACCGACGCTGAATGGCAGAAACTGGCAGAGATCATAGGCCAACCGCAGCTTGGAAGCGACCCTCGCTACGCCACGCAGTCTAGCCGCCACGCGCACCGCCGGGATCTTGATGATCCCGTTGCAGCTTGGACCGGCGCGCAAAAGGGCGAGGCGGCCGCTGACCAGCTTCAGGCGGCCGGTATCGCCGCGCATCTTTCGTGGGCTGCATCCGACATTGTCGCGGACCCGCACATGAGGGCGCGGGGTTCAATCCTTGAAGTTACCGAAACCAACGGCCATCGTCGCGCCGCTGTCGGCCGTCCCGCCCGGTTCGCCGGGGATGATGCGCCCGGTATCACGCGCGGCACCCCCGCCCTTGGTGGCGACGAGGACTACGTATACGGCGAGCTTCTGGGCCTCAGCCGGGCTCGGATCAATGCCCTGGTCGATGACAAGGCAATATATTGAAGGACTCACGATGACCACACCCCCCGATTATTCCGAAACCGTAGGCCGCACCGAAAGCCATGTGCAGATGATCTCGGCAGAGCGCGCGGCCGGTCTGGCCGCGACGCTGGACCTGGACCACGCCCCGGGGAATGGCGACCCGCTGCCGCCAGGCTGGCACTGGCTTTACTTCAATCCTTTCGTGCTGCGCCGGAATGTCGGTTCGGACGGGCACCCCAAGCGCGGTGGATTCCTGCCTGACGTCGCCCTTCCCCGCCGCATGTGGGCTGGCGGGCGGCTTGTCTACCACGCGCCGCTGACCATCGGGAAAGAGGCCGAGAAGACCAGTGAAATTCTTGCCGTGAAGGAAAAATCCGGTCGCGCGGGGCAACTTGTTTTCGTGACGGTACGGCATCGTCTGTCGCAGGACGGCACAGTTTGCATCGAGGAAGAACAGGACATCGTTTACCGCGAGGCCGCCACCCCCGGCTCCCCCAAGCCCGAACCGGCCCCCGCCCCCGGCGGCGCCACCCGGTCCGAGACGGTCACGCCGGACCCGGTGCTGCTTTTCCGCTATTCCGCGCTGACCTCGAACGGACACCGGATTCACTATGACCGCATTTATGCGCGCGACGAAGAGGACTATCGCGACCTTGTCGTGCACGGCCCGCTGACCGCGACCCTGTTGCAGACCTTTGCCACCGCCGCACAGGGCGGACGGCTGGCGCGGTTCGAATTCCGCGGGATGGCCCCTCTCTTCGTCGATCGTTCTTTCACCCTGGAAGCCGGGGCAGAGAAAGACGGCACGATATCACTCTGGGCCAAGGGGCCGGATGGCGAACTTGCCATGCAGGCCAGCGCCGTGGTTGGACCCGCCTCATGAGTATGCCGCGCAGCTATCTCTTTGTTCCCGGTCGCATGCCCGAGCGGTTCGCAAAGGCCGCAGGTTCGGGTGCCGACGCCATCATCCTCGACCTGGAGGACGCGGTAGGCCCCGAGGCAAAGCCCGAGGCGCGCGCGAACGTTGTCCACTGGTTCAACTCCGGCGGGACAGGGGTTGTACGCATCAACGGGATGGAAAGCCCGTGGTTCGAAGACGATCTTGCCGCGCTCGCCACCTGCGACGCCACGGCGGTCATGGTACCCAAGGCCACACCGGAAAGTCTCTCTGAAGTGGCCGCAAGATTGCCGGGGCGAGCGCTCATTGCGTTGATAGAAACCGCAGATGGCCTCGCCTCGCTTCGCCGTTCTGTCACTTGCACCGGTGTGGCCCGCCTTGCCTTTGGCAATCTCGACTTTGGCGCGGACACCCGTATTCCGGGAACCGGCCCCATCCTTGACCCCGCCCGTTTTGAAATCGTGCTGGCGTCACGCCTTGGCGGACTTGCGCAGCCGATCGACGGCGTAACCGCCGAACTGAAGGATGCGGGAATTCTGGGCGAAGAGGTCGTGCGGTCCCGCATGCTGGGCTTCGGGGCAAAGCTGTGCATTCATCCCGCGCAAGTAACGGTCACGAACGAGGGGTTCACACCCTCTGCAGCCGAAGTCGACTGGGCCACGCGCGTCCTGTCGGCATTGTCGGCGGCGGAAGGTTCCGTTGTGCAGGTCGACGGCAAGATGGTCGACCGCCCGGTGATCGAACGCGCGCGGCAGGTCTTGGCTGACGCTGGCCAGACCGTAAAATGACCCGTTCCCTGCTAGACGTCGGCAAGGCGTTGCGCAGGGGCGGCAAAAGACCGGTCCGCGGAATAAGTGCTGGCCAAACTCTGTATTAAGGGTAACAACAGCAAACAAAGTCTCAGGGAGGAGACCATGAAACACACGTTTATCGGAGTCCTAACAGCCGGTCTGATGGCTTGTGGAGGTGCCTATGCAGAGGACATTCTCTTCGGGTCGACCTCGGCATCGTCGAGCCATTACGGCTACATCGTTGCCGTCGGCAAACTGATCAATGAAAGCGGCGCGGGGCTGAACGCCACCGTGGTCGAGACCGGCGCCACCATGGACAACATCCGTCGCATGGAACGCGGCCAGCTTGATCTGGGTATCATCACCACGAATGTTGTGCAGCACGCCGTTGCGGGAACCAACGAATTCGACGGCAAGCCGCAGGATCTCCAGATGCTGTGGGTTTACGCGCCGTCGCCGCAGAACGTCATCATGCGGGCGGATTCCGGGATCGAGAGCCTCGACCAACTGAACGGAGTACGACTTAACCCTGGAATCAAGGGATCGGCCACCGAAACCACGACCGAGGCGGTTTTCGATGTGCTGGGCATCAAGCCCGAATACGTGCGCGGTTCAACCACGGACATTGTGGACGCGATCAAGGACAACCGCCTGCCCGGCTATGTTAAGTCAGGCTCGCCGACCGCGCTTGACAGCTCAACCATGGACCTGGCCACGGCCACCGAGATTCGGGTGCTCGGGGTGACATTGGAGCAGGCCGACAAGATCCGCGCGAACATGCCGGACATTTCGATCGTTGACATCGCCGCAGGCGTGGCCGAGGGCATTCCAGCTTACACGATTTGGAGTTTCGGGGTTGGAATCGCCGCCCCCACCAGGATGTCTGAGGAAACTGCCTATCAGATCGTCAATGCGGTGATGTCAGACAAGACCGCACAGGGCAACGCCATGGCCAGTGTCAAGGGTGCGGACCTAGCGCAGATGACCCTTGATTATTCCACCGTACCACTGCATCCCGGCGCGGTCCGCTGGTTCGAAGAAAATGGCTATTCCGTCCCCGACAAACTTAAACCGACCAACTGACGTGGCGGGAAAAGTGCGAATACCGGACCCCCGGCGGCCGGTGGCGCTGATCGTTGGTGCCTTCGTCTTTTATACAGCTGCCACCGGACCGTTTGAAAGCCTCATCCAGCGCGCGATCTTTCTCGCGCTGGTTATCTGCCTTGGCTTCACGCTCTATCCGCTGGGCAAGGGCAAGCCGTGGCGACCGGTCGGGCTGGCGGTGGACATTGCGCTGATGGCGGCGAGCGTTTCCGCCTGCGGCTACATCATCCTGAACTACGACCGCATCATGACCGAATTGCCCTGGGCCACACCTTACGACATGGCGCTGACGGGGGGCCTCGTTCTTGCGGTACTGGAACTGGCGCGACGCACTGTCGGCCTGATCTTTCCTCTGCTGGTCCTGGCCGGGCTCGCCTATGCCCGGTTCGGCGCCTACATGCCGGGCTCGCTGCGGCACCGGGGCTTTGACAGTTACTATATCACCGAAACGGTCTTTCTGGGCGACTTGGGAATCTGGGGGATGCTCACAGGCGTTGCCGCCACGGTGATCGCCGCCTTTGTGCTGTTTGGTGCCTTGCTTTTGCATACCGGCGGCGGGCAGGCCTTTATTGACTTGGCAATGCGCCTTGGCGGACGGCAGGTTGGCGGCGCGGCCAAGATCGCGACCATCGCCAGTGGCCTTTTCGGTATGGTTTCCGGGTCTTCCGTCGCCAACGTGGCGACGACGGGCAACTTCACCATTCCAATGATGATCCGCCTTGGCTATCCTCGGCCGTTTGCCGCAGCGGTCGAGGCGGTCGCTTCGACCGGCGGACAGATCGCCCCACCGATCATGGGGGCCGCCGCGTTCGTCATGGCCGAGATTGTCGGCCTGCCCTACACCGACATCATCGCGGCCGCGCTTTTGCCGGCGATCCTGTTCTACGTTGCGGTCTTTTTGACCGTACACTTCGTTTCGCTCAAGCGCGGTCTGGCGCTGGTTCCGTCCGAAGAACTGCCAAGTTGGGCCGATATCCTGGCACCGCGTCATATAGGTCCGGTGATCGCGGCGCTGACAGGGCTGGGCATCGGATTCTGGCTGGGACGTTCCGTCGCGACCTCGGCCTTCTACGGGATCATGGGCTTGCTGACGGCTTTCATCGCCACCCAGATCGGGCGGTCTCCCCCCCACGAGATGATCCGCAAGGTTCTGGCCGGGATCGAGGATGCGGGCCGGGGTCTTGTCATCATCGGGGTACTTCTGGCCGGGGCGCAGGTACTGGTGTCGATGGTCAATCTGACCGGCGCCGGTGTTGCCCTGTCCTCGGCCATCGTATCGCTGGGCGGCGATTCCATCTTCATGATCGCACTTATGGTCGGTATCGTCTGCCTTATCATGGGGATGGGTCTTCCGACCACAGCCGCCTACGTTCTGGTAGCTGCCGTGTTGGCACCGGCGCTGACCGAGGTCGGCGTTCCGATCCTGACGGCGCATCTGTTTGTCTTCTACTTCGCCACAATCTCGGTCATCACGCCACCGGTCTGTGTCGCGGTATTTGTCGGGGCGGGGATCGCGCAGACCAACTGGGGGCCCGCCGCATTCGTGGCGGTGCGGTTCGCCGCCATCACCTATCTCCTGCCCTTCCTGCTGCTGTTGTTCCCCGGCATGGTGCTGGAGGGAGGCGCTCTTTCGATCTTCGATGCGGCCCTGGCCGGGTTGATTCTGGTTTTCGCAATTCCTGCTTTGCTAACTCGCATCCGTATCACCCACAGCCGGCTTCTGGACCGGGTGGTTCTGGCTACTGTGATCGCGCTTGCCATCTGGCCGCATCCGGCAACGCCCGTCGCCGCCGCCGCGATCCTCTTGGCGGTCTGGGGTCTGGCGAGATTGTCAAAGCGCGTGTCGCCATGAAAACTCTGCGCATCGGGACCGGAGCGGGATTCGCCGGAGACAGAATCCGGCCAGCCGTGGACCTGGCCCGGAACGGAGCGCTCGACTATCTGGTCTTCGAATGCCTAGCCGAACGGACCATCGCACTGGCACAGCTCGACCGGCTGAACGATCCCGCCGCCGGCTATGACAAGCGGCTGGACCAGCGGATGCGGGCTGTGCTGCCGGACTGTCATCGTCATGGCACGCGCATAATCACCAACATGGGCGCAGCCAATCCGCTGGAAGCGGCGCGGCGCACGGCAGAGATCGCCGCCGAACTGGGGCTGAAGCTCAGGGTTGCGGCTGTAGTGGGCGATGACGTGCTGGACCGGATCGGCCCCTGCATCCTTGATGAAACCGGGTGCCCGGCCAGCGACCTAGGTGACCGACTGGTATCGGCCAATGCCTATCTCGGCGCCGAAGGGATCGTCAAGGCGCTGGCGCGAAAGGCGGATATCGTCATCTGTGGCCGCGTGGCCGACCCCTCGCTGTTTGTCGCGCCGATGATACATGAATTCGGCTGGGCGCTGGACGACCATGACCTGATCGGCCGGGGCACCGTCGTCGGGCATTTGATGGAGTGCGGAGCGCAGGTGACGGGCGGTTACTTTGCCGATCCGGGGGTAAAGGATGTGCCCAACCTCGCGACAGTGGGCTACCCGATTGCAGAGGTCGCGGAGGACGGGACCGCAATCATTACCAAGCTTGCGGGCACCGGCGGGCTGGTGTCTCGTGAGACCTGCATCGAGCAGCTGCTCTACGAACTGCACGATCCGGCGCAGTATTTCCAGCCTGACGTTGTCGCGAATTTTTCCGGCGTGGATTTTTCCGAAATCGGGCCGGATCGGGTTGCCGTCACCGGCGGGACAGGTGCCCCTGCGACAGGACGTCTTAAGGTATCGGTCGGGGCGAGGGATGGCTGGATCGGACAGGGAGAGATATCCTATGCGGGGCCCGGGGCCGTGGCCCGTGCGCGCCTGGCAGGAGAGATCACGACCGAGAGGCTCGGGCACATCGCCAACCAGATCGAGGATATGCGGGTCGATATCATCGGGCTGGACGCAATTCTTCCGACCGATGCCTTTGCTCCAGAGCCGCGCGATGTCCGCCTGCGCATTGCCGCAAGATGCACCGACACCGAGGTCGCGCGCGCCGTTGCCGACGAGGTGGAAGGGCTCTATCTCAGCGGCCCAGCAGGCGGTGGAGGCGTCGCCACGACAGTGCGCGAGGTCATCGGCATCCGGTCGACCTATCTGCCCGCGGCAGAGGTCAGCACCTGCGTTCACATGTTCGGAGAGGCAGGATGAAACTCCACGAGATCGCCCATGGCCGGACCGGCGACAAGGGAACCACCTCTAACATCTCGATCATCGCCTACCGCCCCGAAAACTGGCCCCTGATCGAATCCGAGGTCACGGCGGACCGTGTGGCCGCGATCTTTGGACCGGATGTTGATGTGACTCGGTATATGCTTCCGCAGCTTTTCGCGCTGAACTTCGTGGTGAAAAATGCGCTGATGGGCGGGGTGACGCGCTCGGTGGCACTGGATGCGCATGGCAAGGGTCTGGTCTACGCAGTTCTCGATATGCGCCTTTAGGCTCGCGCGGCAGCAAGCGCTACCAAGATGGGGTCTGTTCCGGTAGCGGGCAGGATAGTACGCTAAGGCTGAAACTAGTCGCTAAACCGTTGTTTCATTTTGACCAACCGTAATGCCTAGATGGGTCTTCATTTCTCGCTGCCCTAGCGGCGTAATGATCAGAACTCGGCGCTCTTTGGCACGTGTTATCCAACCGGCATCGTCAACTTGCGTGGCCCGCTCTGAAATCGTACCGACCGACATGACAAAAACCAAACACTCCGGCGGCTTCAAAGGCAACCGTTTCCCACCTGAGATCATTGCATATGCGGTTTGGTCTTATTTTCGGTTTTCCTTGAGCCTGCGCGATGTCGAGGATCTACTTGCGGCGCGCGGCATCATCGTGAGCTATGAGACAATCCGGAAGTGGGTTGGCAAATTTGGTACAAAGTATGCCGCTTCCATCCGGCGGGATCGGCCTGCGCCGTCTGATAAATGGCACCTTGATGAAGTGGTCCTTCCTATCCGCGGGCGCAAATTCTGGCTTTGGCGCGCGATCGACAGCAATGGTGACGCTCTTGATATTCTGGTTCAATCTCGGCGTAACGCGCGCGCAGCGAAACGCTTTTTCTGCAAGCTATTCAAACAATATGGGCGACCGCGCGTTGTGATCACGGACAAGCTCGGCAGCTATAGTGCGGCTTTGAAAAGCCTCGCGCCCGGTATCGACCACCGCAGGCATAAGGGCTTAAACAACAGATCTGAAGGCTCGCATCAACCGACGCGGCGCCGAGAAAAGATCATGGCCCGCTTCAAATCGCCTGGCCAAGCACAGCTCTTTTTGTCTGTCCACGATCAAGTCCAAACCGTATTTCGCCCTCGCCGCCACAAACTATCCGCCCCTGCTTATCGACAATCTCGCTCAGATGCTCACAGCATTTGGGACGACATCACATGTGAATTGAAGGCCGCTTGACTAGGGCTGTGGGGCTCCTTCTCGGAAAAATTCGATAAGTTGACGATGCCGTCCGAAATATTACCGACCTTATGGTCATTCCCGACGTACCATAGCGGACACTTAGTCAGTATATCGTGGATAGCTCAATGGGGCTAGCATTGCCTAAAGCCGTAGATTGCACGGTGTGATGGCTTGGGGATATCTACTGGTTAGTAAGGTTTTAGTAGGGAATGTACGTCAAACGTTCTCTGACTCGGTCCGGCACCGTCCAAGTTCGATCCTCAAAAAAGTGATTTAACCGTATGGGGTTAGATAACTTCAGGCAGTTTCTTCCGGCTACGTCAAACTCATGGACGGCAAAATTCACAATTAGTAGGTCGGCTGTGTCCATCTAATTTTTACCAAGCCGAGCAGCCGCTATACGGGCACTGCAATCTTCTTATTGGTACGAGCTTGTCCAACGCCCCCTCCCGCAACCAACACTTCCAAGCAATAATAACGCGTTAACGCCCCGAGGGGCGCTTCTTGCGTTTTGGCAGTCAGGCTTGGTGCTACGCTAAAGCGCAAAGAAAAGCACCTAATCGCCACGCTAAAGAAACCAATAGTGCTAAGAGCTACAGAAACGGCCCAAAGGAGCCATTCACTGGCCGGTTTTTCGCTGCACCGCAGCGTTCCAATTGCTGGCATGTGTTTGTAGCACGGAATATATTCGATTTGCCTCAATTCACTTTAGCGATGTCGCAGACCAGCGCAGTCGCGGGTGCCTCGCTTCGATTGTAGACCCAGTGAACGGTGTCCTCCTTCTCGGGAAAGGTGCCGAGTGTTGCGGCTTGAAACTTCTGCTCGCCATCGGGTTGGCCTTCGACCCAGGTTCCTTCGATCACTGTGACGATTCCGGGACGATCCTTGTGGCTGTGTTCCGCGATCTGGCCACCGGGTGCAATTTCGATGGCGCGCATGCGCATGGTGTAACCCTCAAGGCCAATGGTCGCCTCCATAGTATCCGCAGAGAGTTCGGCCAGCATATCGACCGAAAGCCCGGAATGTTCCTTAGGGCCAGACATCGTCGCAAGTACAGGCCCGGTTGCAACGGTGACAATGCCTGCTGCGACGCCAAGTATGAAAGTAGTGAACGGTCTTTTGCAATTTGTCAGGTCCATGATGATCTCCTATATTATCAAAATGTTGCCAGTAGGAGAAACGGTA
>NZ_CAJXIP010000052.1 GCF_913054395.1 uncultured Roseovarius sp. | reverse complement strand
CATAAGGACGCCGCGGCCGCCATTGGCCTTTTGCAGGGTCCAGGCGCCGACCTGCGGCGCAAGACGACCAGCAACCTCGGACATCGGTGCCAGAAGCGGCAGGCCACCGGTGCGGTCGGTCACGGTTTCGTAGGCAATCGCGGTACAGCCAGAGGCGAGAAGATCCTTGGTTTGTTCGGGGTCGGGGGCAAGGTGCAGGTAGGTGAACAAAAGCTGACCTTCGCGCAGCATCTTGCGCTCGACCGGCTGGGGTTCCTTGACCTTGACGATCATCTCGGCCTTGGCAAAGATTTCCTCGGCGGTGTCGATGATCTTGGCGCCCGCAGCCACATAGGCGGCATCGTCAAAACCGGCGCCAAGCCCGGCACCGGATTGAATAAATACCTCGTGGCCTTGGCTCACGGCCTCTTGCGCGGCATTGGGGGTCACGCCGACGCGGTATTCCTGTGGCTTGATTTCTGTGGGGCAACCGATCTTCATTGGGCTCTCTCCTCCTTGAGTGTTCTCTCCACCGTGCCAAAGAAACTGAGCAAAGTGATTGACATTTCACTCGCCTTTCAGAGTATTTTGCGAATTATATTCGCATTAATGCCATATGGTTCGAAGGGATTTGCGCTCATGTCACTTGATACGAACGATCGTCGTTTGTTGCGGATCCTGCAAAAGCGCGGGCGCATTTCCAATGCCGATCTTGCCGACGAGATAAACCTTTCGGCCAGTGCCTGTCACAGACGGGTGCAGCGGCTTGAGGCGGAGGGGTATATCAAGGGGTATGTCGCCCTTTTGGATGCCCGCAAAATGGGCGTGCCAGCGACGGTTTTCGTGGAAATCACCCTGAACACGCAGGCCGATGAAGTGCTTGAATCCTTTGAAAAGGCGGTGGCGCGCATCCCCGATGTGCTTGAATGTCATCTGACCGCAGGCAGTGCCGATTACATTCTCAAGGTTGTCGCCGAGGATACCGAAGACTTTGCCCGCATTCATCGCCAATACCTGACGCGGTTACCCGGTGTCGCCAAGATGCAGTCAAGTTTCGCGCTGCGGACGGTGTTCAAAACCACGGCCCTGCCAGTTTAAGTCAAATCCTCGGTTTATTTTACGCCGCCGTTAAGCACGTTTTCAGCCATCGGATGTGATTGTCCCGCCAACGAAGGGTTGGGGCATGGTCAAGACATTCAACGGGCTGGATAATGAATTTGCGATCTCTACTGGCAGCAATGTCAACAGCAGCCCTGGGCGGTCGAAATTCGATTATCCGCCAACGAGTTCCATTGATCTTGTGGTCACATCGCAGGAGGGCGACACCGATCCCAACCTTTTTGAGGTTGGCGAAACCTATACCGTAAGCTGGTCCGGTGCGAGTAGCGGGGTGATTTTGGATGCCGCCGTGGTCCGAAGCGACGACGCGCCCGGCGGTGGTGGCGGTGTTATCGTGTTCGAGGGATTGGATCAAAACGGTGATCTGGTTCAGGTCGTCTGGACGCCAAGCTTTGATCTTGAAAGCTGGTATTTCGACAATTTTGTTGGGGAGCAGCCACCGGAATTTTACACCACAGATCAAAACGAGGCCTATACACATGCCTATGTGTGTTTCGCCATGGGTGTCACCATAGGCACGCCATCCGGCCTAAAACCGATCGAAATGCTGTCTGCTGGTGATTACGTTTCAACGCGGGATCATGGGCGCCGGAAAATCCTTTGGGCGGGGCGCAAAACCGTGGTCGGGGCCGGGCGCAATGCGCCGGTCTGTTTTGATCGCGGCGCGATTGGCAATCGTAGGCCAATGCGCCTGTCGCAACAGCATCGGGTGATGGTCGCCTCGCCCATGACCGAATTGTTTTTTGGCCATCACGAGGTTTTGGTGCCGGCCAAGGCGCTTGTGAACGGTCACGATATCCGGTTGGAGCCCTGCCAGGAAATCACCTATCTGCACCTTCTGCTGGAGCAGCACGAGATATTGAATGCCGGGGGCGGCGCGCCCTGTGAAAGTCTCTTGCTCGGCGATATGGCCGACACCCTGATGTCAGAAGACCTTCCCGAGATCAGGGGGCTTGGGTCGGTGGGCATTCGCGCCGCGCGCCCCATTCTGACCTATCGCGAGGCCCGCTGTATCGTCGGGGCCCGCGTGCCGCCCGAGGCAGCAAAAGCGGTTTGAGCGATGTGGCTGCCGGAGCCCCGAAAACCTGGGAATTTCTTGGATGCTGCGCTTGTCTGTTGGATGACTTTGCATCACTCTTTGCCCCAAAAGGGGGAGGTCATGGATTGGGACTATATCATTGTCGGGGCCGGAAGTGCGGGGTGTGTACTTGCCAACCGCCTAAGCAAGGCCGGGCAAAAGGTGCTTTTGCTAGAGGCCGGCGGGCGCGACAATTATCATTGGGTGCATATCCCGATGGGCTATCTTTACTGCATCGGCAATCCGCGCACCGATTGGTGTTTCAAAACCGCACCCGAACCGGGGTTGAACGGTCGAAGCCTGTTGTATCCGCGCGGCAAGGTTCTGGGCGGGTGCAGTTCGATCAACGGGATGCTCTATCTGCGCGGGCAGGCCGCCGATTACGATGGCTGGCGGCAGATGGGCAATACCGGCTGGGGCTGGGATGATGTCCTGCCCTATTTCAAACGGTCCGAGGATTACGTCGACGGGGCGTCCGACCTGCATGGCGCGGGGGGCGAATGGCGGGTGGATAATCAGCGGCTGCATTGGGATGTTCTTGATCACTGGCGCGATGCGGCTTTGGCGGCAGGCCTGCCGCTTAGCCATGATTTCAACACCGGTGACAATGAGGGTGTCGGATATTTCAAGGTCAACCAGCGCGGCGGTTGGCGGATGAATACCGCCAAGGCGTTTCTGCGCGCGGGAAGTGGCCCCGGTTTGAAGGTCGAAACCCAGGCACATACACAGCGCGTCCTGATCGCGGACGGTCGCGCCGTCGGGGTGGAGTACCTGCAAGGCGGGGCGGTCAGGACGGCGCGTGCCAAGGGCGAGGTAATCCTGAGCGCGGGCGCGGTCGGAAGCCCGCAGATCCTGCATCTCTCAGGGGTCGGGCCGGGCGAAGAGCTTGCTAGTCATGGGATCGAGGTTCGCCGTGATGCCCCTGCCATTGGCGGCAATCTTCAGGACCATCTGCAACTGCGCTGTGCCTGGCGGCTGAACGGGGCGAAGACCCTTAACACCATGGCCAATTCGATGTTGGGCAAGATGGCGATCGGGCTTGAGTACCTGGTTAAACGCTCGGGTCCGATGTCGATGGCGCCAAGTCAGCTTGGCGCCTTTGCAAAATCCCGACCCGACCTTGCGACGCCCGATCTTGAGTTTCACGTTCAGCCGCTGTCGCTCGAGGCGTTCGGACAGGGCCTGCACGATTTTCCGGGGATGACCGCCAGCGTCTGTAATCTGCGACCGGAAAGCCGGGGGCGGATATCGCTATCCTCGGCCAACCCGCAGGACGCGCCGGTGATTGCGCCCAATTACCTGTCGACCGAAGGCGACCGACAGGTTGCGGCGGCCTCGATCAGGGTGGCGCGTGAGATCATGGATCAGCCCCCGATGCGGCATTACGCCCCTGAAGAGATCAAGCCCGGACCATCGGCGCAAACTGAAGCAGAGCTGATGGTGGCGGCAGGCGACATCGGCACCACGATCTTTCACCCGGTCGGCACGGTGCACATGGGGGCCGATGACAGCGCCCCGCTTGATCCGCGTCTTCGGTTGCGCGGGGTTGGCGGATTGCGGGTGGTCGATGCAAGCGTGATGCCGACGATTACCAGCGGCAATACCAACTCTCCGACAATCATGATTGCGGAAAAGGCGGCGGATATGATTCTGGCGGATGCGCGGGGCTGATGGCACAACAAAGCCCCGGTGTTTCCACCGGGGCTCGACTGGCACGCATTATCGTGAGTGATGGCGCACAGCAGTCAACCGTATAACGCACAAAACTGGAACTGGGTAACTCGTCGACAGGCGTATGTCTGTCACGCGCTGTCCCAATGTTCATGGGGGATAAATATGCGTTTGTCCCGTAAGGAAAACCTTACCATTGCGCCAAAAAGCTGGATGACGTGACGTAAGCTTTTGAAATGAAAAAGGCCCCGGCACGGATGCCGGGGCCTTGATCTGGGCGTGGGACGACAATCAGGCGTCGTCTTTTTCTGCCTTCTCGGGTTTGACTTCTTCGCCGGTCTCCTGATCGACGACTTTCATCGACAGGCGGACCTTGCCGCGGTCATCAAATCCAAGAAGCTTGACCTTAACGTCCTGACCTTCTTTCAGCACATCGCTGGGATGGTTCAGGCGGCGGTTTTCGATCTGGCTTACGTGGACCAGACCGTCGCGCTTGCCAAAGAAGTTCACGAAGGCGCCGAAATCGACGATCTTGACGACCTTGCCGTCGTAAACCTGGCCTACTTCGGGCTCGGCCACGATCGAATAGATCATGTCATAGGCTTTCTTGATCGAATCCGCGTTCGGGGATGCGATCTTGATGATGCCTTCGTCGTTGATGTCGACCTTGGCGCCCGACACTTCGACGATTTCGCGGATCACTTTACCGCCCGAGCCGATCACTTCACGGATCTTGTCGGTCGGAACCTGCATGGTTTCAATCCGGGGGGCATGGATGCTGAAGTCAGCAGCGCCGGAAAGCGCCTTGTCCATTTCGCCGAGGATGTGCATGCGGCCTGCTTTGGCCTGCTCAAGCGCCTGTTTCATGATCTCGGGGGTGATGCCCGCAACCTTGATGTCCATTTGCAGAGAGGTGATGCCCTCGGACGTGCCGGCCACTTTGAAATCCATGTCGCCCAGGTGATCCTCGTCACCAAGGATGTCCGACAGGATCGCGAACGAACCGTCATCTTCAAGCACAAGGCCCATCGCCACACCGGCAACGGATGTCTTGAGCGGAACGCCCGCATCCATCATCGACAAGGAGCCACCACAGACCGACGCCATCGAGCTTGACCCGTTGGATTCAGTGATCTCCGACACAAGTCGGATGGTGTAGGGGAAATCGGTTGCCGCAGGCAGAACGGCCTGAAGCGCGCGCCATGCGAGTTTGCCGTGGCCGATTTCGCGACGTCCCGGAGGGCCAACGCGCCCGGCTTCGCCCACCGAATAGGGGGGGAAGTTATAGTGCAGAAGGAAGTTCGATTTGAAATTCCCGTGCAGCGCGTCGATGAACTGTTCGTCGTCGCCGGTGCCAAGCGTGGTCACGACAAGACCCTGGGTTTCCCCGCGAGTGAACAGCGCCGAACCGTGGGTCCGCGGCAAGAGGCCGGTTTCGCAGACGATGTCACGGATTTCATCCAGACGCCGACCGTCGATCCGGTTGCCGTTCTTCACGACATCGCCGCGCAGAACGCTCGATTCCAGCTTTTTGAACGCCGAACCAAGGTTGCCGTCTTCAAGCTGTTCTTCGCTGAGCTTGGTCTTGATCGCCTCGCGCGCGGCAGAGATCGCCTGGGTGCGTTCCTGCTTGTCGCGAATGGCGAATGCGGCGCGCATGTCGTCTTCGCCAGCGGCTTTGACGGCGGCGTAGAGATCAGAGTAATCCGGCGGGGTAAAGTTGAACGGCTCTTTCGCGCAGTCTTCGGCGAGCGAGATGATCAGGTCACAAACCGGCTGGATTTGCTCATGCGCGAAGGTCACGGCGCCAAGCATTTCTTCTTCGGTAAGCTCATAGGCCTCGGATTCGACCATCATCACGGCGTCTTTGGTGCCTGCGACGACCAGATCAAGGCGCTGTTCGGGGTTGTTGCGCAGGTTGTGCATATCGTCGATCTCGGGGTTGAGGATATATTCCCCATCCGAGAAACCAACGCGACAGCCGGCGATCGGGCCACGGAACGGCGCGCCCGAAATGGTCAGCGCTGCCGAGGTCGCGATCATCGCAACGATATCGGGATCATTGACAAGATCGTGGCTCAGAACTGTACACATCACGAGGGTTTCGTTTTTGAACCCCGGTACAAACAGCGGGCGGATCGGGCGGTCGATCAGGCGCGCGGTCAGGGTCTCTTTTTCCGAAGGACGTGCTTCGCGCTTGAAAAAGCCGCCGGGCACTTTGCCGGCTGCATAATATTTCTCTTGGTAGTGAACCGTCAGCGGGAAGAAATCCATTCCCGGTTTTTGCTCTTTGGCAAAGGTCACGTTCGCCATCACGCTGGTTTCACCAAGCGTGGCAATGACAGACCCATCGGCCTGACGGGCAATCTTGCCGGTTTCCAGTGTGAGGGTTTCTTCCCCCCACTGCATCGATTTTTTCGTCTCTTTAAACATCACGTTTCCTAAGTTGGCCGTATCGGGCGTATCCCGTCGGGCCCATTTGCATCCGGGGCCACATTGCCCCGCGGCTTTTCTTCATCCTGTTGCCACCGCAAAGCCAGACGGGGAAAACAATCGGATCATGTAAAAACCGCGCCCGTTGCGGGGCGCGGCATTTGTCTTAGCGGCGGATACCGAGGCGTTGGATCAGGTCGCGATAACGGCCCTCATCCTTGGACTTTACGTAGTCCAGAAGCTTGCGGCGCAGCGCAACCATCTTCAAAAGGCCACGACGACCGTGGTTGTCTTTCTTGTGGATTTTGAAATGCTCGGTCAGCGTGGTGATCCGCGACGTCAGGATTGCAACCTGTACTTCGGGCGAACCTGTGTCGCCTTCTTTGGTTGCATATTCTTTGATGACGCGTTCTTTTTCTTCTGCGGTAATCGACATCGGGGTCTCCTTTTAAGTCAAGGTTGAGGGCGCAGGCCGGGATGTCGTCCAGCCAGGTCCATTAGAGATCGCCTCGGGACGGGCCCGAAGGATACGCGCGTATAGGGGAAATCGGCCGGAAATGAAAGCGCGAATCGCGCAGTCGGATCATTGACGCCTCACAGGTCGGTTATCGCCGCAAAACTGCTGTGCGGCAAAAGCGTGATGTGGTCAAGCGACAGGTCCCCGGCATTGGCAATCATGGCAATGCGCACGCCGTTCAACACAATATGTTGATTGTCCGCGTTGTTTTCGTCGGTCTCAAGGCCGACTTCGGGGTCGGCACCATCGCTGTCATCGTAAAACACCATAAGGAAATCCTCGGCGGCGGAGAAATCAAGCACTTCGGCCTGATGACCCTGTGAGAGCCAATCCCCAAGCAAGATCGAATCTTTGCCCGCCCCGGCGGTGACGATATCGTCGCGCCCGGCAATGATAAGGTCATCGCCGCCGCCGCCATTCAGGTAATCCCGGTCGTCGATATCACCGGCGGCTTCGGTCGACTCGTCGGCGGTCACGCCGTTGACAACGTCATTGCCCCAGCCGCCAAAGAGCGTGTCCTGACCCATGCCGCCATCCAGCGTGTCGTCATCCAGGTCGCCATGCAGGGCATCATCGCCGTCACCGCCGCCCAGGCTATCGTTTCCGGCGCCCCCGACAAGGCTATCGGCGCCGGACCCGCCCGTAAGGACATCGTCGCCGTTGTGGCCAAAAAGCGCATCATCGCCGCCTTCACCATAGAGGCTGTCCGCGTTGTCACCGCCATGCAGGGTGTCATTGCCCGCATCGCCATGGATGTGTCATGGCCAAGGTTGCCAAAAAGCTGATCGTCGCCGTTTCCTCCGGTGATCACGTCATCCCCGCCATAGCCGTTGATCTGATCATTTCCGCCGGTGCCCGCGATGATGTCGGGCCCGTCATCGCCGCTTATGATTTTGCCGCTGTGATCGTCATCATCCAGGGCGGCGCCAGCGTCAACGAAGGCCGCGGATTGAGGGGCGGTGCCGTCAGGGTCACTCAGTACCTGTTGCAGAAGATCGGGCACCGCATCGCCGGAGGTATCGTTATCCGATCCATCCTCGGTCTGACTGTCCGGAGCGTCATCTAATTCGGTGTCGTCCGTCGGGGTCAGGCCGACAAAGGCCGCTGCACCGGCCGCTATCACACCCATCAAACTCGCAAGAAAAAGCATTATACAGACTCGCCCGGTACTTCGTGTCATCCAACCAAAGGGCGAAGAACTCGGCAACTGTTAGCCTGCAATATGGTTAACGGCTCAGGGGGAGGGTGAGCCAGCCACCGTGCGGCCCCGCGGCACCACCTCATAGCCGGGCTCTTCGGGTTCATCATCAAGCATCTCGGGCGGGAAACCATCGGCCAGGATCGAGAGGCCCGTGGCATCCTCGAGGCGGCGTATGATGTCATCCGATTGCGCGCGCTCGCCATAGCGCTTTTGACCATCCTTGAAGATGTCGATCATCAGCGGGCTGATTTCCAGCGGGATGCCGTGGTCTTCGGCCAGCTTGTGAAACAGGCCGATATCCTTGAGCACAAGATCCATGGTGAAAGAAATGTCGCGGCTTCCGTTCAGAATGACCTGACCTTCGGTTTCCGCCACAAAGGAGGTTCCCGAGGAAATCACCATCGCCTCATAGGTCGTGGCCATATCCATCCCGGCCGCCTTCATTGTTACCATCGCCTCGCACATCGTCAGAAGGTTGGCGGTGGCCAGATAGTTCGTCATCACCTTGAGAATCGAGGCGCTTCCGATGGGGCCGGTATGAAGCACGCGGCGGCCAAGGGTTGTCAGCATCGGCAGCATCCGCTCGAATGTTTCTCGGTCACAACCTGCAAAGATCGAGATATTGCCGGTGGCGGCGCGGTGACAGCCCCCCGAGACCGGGCATTCAATCGCCGAGCCTCCCCTGGTTTTGACGAGGTCCGCCAGGCGCTTTACCTCGGAGCCGTCGGTGGTCGACATTTCGGCCCAGATCTTGCCGTCGCTGATCCCGGCCAAAATGCCATCCTCGGCCTCCATCACGGCCGAACAGGCGGCGGGAGATGGCAAGCAGGTGATGACAACATCACAGATTTCGGCCAGTTCCTTGGGGCTGTCGGCACTTTTGGCGCCACGCGCCACGAAATCCCGCACCAGGGTTTCGTTGAGATCGCGCACCGTAAGGTCAAACCCGTTGCGCAGGATCGACCCTGCCAGTTTGCCCCCGACATTGCCCAGTCCGATGAATCCGATTTTCATTCACTTTATCCCTGTTTGTCTGCCCTCGCCGGGGCCGTTGGGACAAGCCTTTTGCGATTCGCGCGACAAATGCAAAAGCGAAATGCGGGACGGGTATAAAACCGTGGTTGCTCAGCTGCGGCGCAGCGTGTCGCCAAAGCTTATCGTGGGCTCAAGCGTGATGCGCACCGGATCGCTCGGCGCGTCGGCCTCGGCGCGTGCGGCGATGATCTCGGCAGCCTTGCGACCGATTTCCAGGCGACAGGCATCCATCGTTGCCAATTCGCGTGGCAGCCCCTTGAGAAGATCAACCCCGTTGAACCCGGCAAGTCCGACCTGACCGGGAATATCAACGCCCTGTTCAAGCAGGTAAAGCAACCCGCCCGCACCAATCATGTCGTTGGAATAATAGAGGAAATCAATGTCCGGTGTGCGACGCAAGATCTCTTCGGTCATTTCGCGCCCCTTCAATAGGGCCGAGCCGCCGGAATAGAATTCCTGATCGGCGATTTCGATGCCTGCCTTGGCAAGCGCCTCGGTAAAACCCTCAAAGCGTTTGCGCGCACGGTGATCGAGCGGCATCTTGGTGCCGAGAAAGCCGATACGCTTGTACCCGCTCTTGATGATCGCCTGGGCCATCTGCTGGCCGGCGCGCCGATGGGAAATGCCAACCACGGAATCGATCGGTGTGCCGTCCACATCCATGATCTCGACCACCGGTATACCGCTTGCGCGGAGCATGGCGCGGCTGGCATCGGAATGCTCCAGCCCGGCGATGATCACGCCAGAGGGCCGCCAGGACAGCATTTCGTAAAGGACCTTTTCCTCTTTTTCCGGGCGATAGCCGGTAAGCCCGACAACCGGCTGAAGGCTGGTTTCCTCAAGGCTCTGGCTAATGCCGGTCATGACTTCGGGGAACACCATGTTCGACATCGACGGGATGATCACCGCTACAAGATTGACCCGGCTTGACGCAAGCGCGCCCGCGATCTTGTTGGGCACATAGCCAAGCCGCTTTGCCGCCTCGAGAACCCGCTTGCGGGTGGCGTCCGAGACATCGCCCTTGTTGCGCAAAACCCGGCTGACGGTCATCTCTGACACGCCTGCGGCCTCGGAGACATCGCGCAGGGTCAGAGGGTGATTGTCATTTTGGGCCAAGGTTGTTTTCCTGCAAGGTCTTTCCCAAGTGTTATCGCAAACAGCCAGCCGTGATCAAGCGGCCAGAGCCACATTGACGCCATGAGGGTAAATCGGGCGATGACAAATGGTTTTCAGGACGGTAATGAAAACGCGCGTGGCCCCGTGGCTCAACTGGATAGAGCAGCCCCCTCCTAAGGGGCAGGTTGCAGGTTCGAATCCTGCCGGGGTCACCAGCCAGATTCCTTTACGACGCGCCGAATTGTGCCAGGGGTACGCCGTTTTCTTCAAGTTTGCCGCGTACCGCGCGTGCGATTTCAAGCGCCTCGGTGGTGTCGCCATGGACACAGATCGTGTCGACGCGGGTCGCGATGCGTTTGCCGCTTTCGGCGATGATCGCGTTTTCGGTGACCATCGCAAGGATGCGTTCTGCCGCGATTCCAGGGTCGTGAATAACCGCACCGGGAAGCTTGCGGTCGACCAGGGTGGCATCGTCGTTATAGGCTCGGTCGGCGAAAATCTCTCCGGCCCAGTTACAGCCAAGCTCCTCTGCGACCCGCTGCATCGGGGTGGCGGCAAGAACCAGGATGGTAATCTCCGGTGCAATGTCGAGTGCGGCGCTGTAGCAGGTTCGGGCAAGATCGGCGTCCTCGCTGGCCATATTCGAGAGCGCCCCGTGAAGTTTGAAATGCCTGACCTGCGATCCGGCGGCGCGGGCCATCGCCAGTGACGCGCCCAGTTGATACTGAATCATGTTGCGCAGGCTGTCTGGCGAAAGGTGCATCCTGCGTCGGCCAAACCCTTGCAGATCGGCAAATCCGGGATGCGCGCCTATGCCGACGCCCTTGTCACGCGCAAGGCGCATGGTGCGCGCCATGACGTCGGGGTCACCGGCATGAAAGCCACAGGCGATGTTCGCCGAGGTGACCACGTCCAAAAGCGCCGCATCGTTTCCCATGGTCCAGTCACCAAAGGATTCGCCCATATCGGCATTCAGATCCACAGTTCTTGTCATCGCGGTTATTCCTCTGTGTCGTCCCATCCGGTGATCGCCCCGCTGATAAGCTGATAGCTCAGAAGGTCCTGCATGCGGTGCGGATCGCGGATCAGGGGGTGTACCAGACGTGCCATATCGGCCCGGATGGTTTCAATGGAGCGGTGCGCTGCGACCGCTTGTTCATGGGTTATAAATTCAAAGGTAAGGATCGTGCCGGGCGTGGCCTGTGCGACCTTGGGCAGGTCATCGGGCGTGACCGTGCCGATGCGGGGATATCCGCCAACCGTCTGACATTCCGGCAGCAAGACGAAAGGCTGGCCCTCGCCGGTCATCTGAATATCGCCGACGGTCATGCATTCGGACAGGATGGTTAGCTGTTCACCGGTGGAAAACGGCGCACCATCAAATGCAAGCTCGGCGCCCTGACGGTTGCCCCGTGGGGTGCGTTCAAATGCGGTGGCCTCGAAGCGCATGCGTACATCTTCGGGAAAATGACAGGTGTGGACGCTTGGTAAAACAGTCACTGTTCCGCCTGAAAAGCGGTCTTGCGGTGTCAAGACATTGCCGGTGTTATCAAGATGCGGATCGGTGCCGACTGGCAGATGATCCCCGCTCTGAATAGGTTTTCCAATGCCGCCTGTAAGATGCGCGGCGCGACTTCCCAGAAAGGGTTTCGTGTCTATGCCGCCACCGACATGCAGATAGCCGTAATTGCCGCCGCTGGCTGCGCCGATCGTCAGGCGCTGGCCCGCTGCCATGAAATGGGTGGCGTTCCAGACCAGTGCCGCGCCATCGAGCTCGGCCTTCATCGGCGCGCCAGTCAGGGCGATGCGGATATCGCGGGTTGCCTCGAACTCGCCGCCCATGCCGGCCATTTCAATCGCCGCAAGCCCAAGGCCCTGACCCAGAAGGGCCGCGCCCTCGGCAAGGGCCACCCGATCGGCCGCGCCACCTGCTGCCAGCCCATAGACAAGCTGACCAGGGCGGCCCAGATCCTGGATCGTCATCGCAGGGCCTGCGCGGCGCACGAGTATGGCGGCACTCATGGGATCACCTCGAATGTCGCGCCGCCAAGCCCGCTATCGTCGGTATCTTCGATGTGGCCAAGTTCTTCCTCGGAAATGGCGGAAAACAGGATTTCATCGCCAACCCCCAAAGTGAACGGTGCCTCTTGATCAGGGCGAAAACCGCGAAACGCGGTTTGGCCGATCATCCGCCAGCCGGTGGGCGTGGCGGCGGTGAACAGGACCAGCTGTCGGATCGCAACGGCGATGGCACCATTCGGGACCTGTTTGGTCAGACCGGACTGGCGGGGGATATTCCAATGAGGCGGCAGGGTGCCGAGATAGGGCTGACCCGGCGCAAAGCCGATGGACAGGACGCGCACGCGGGTCGCCGTCATTTCTTCAATTGTCTGATCGCGGTCGATGCCTGCCAGCTTTGCTGCCTCGTCAAGTTGCGGCCCGCGCGTGCCGCCGAAAGCGGCAGGCACATGCCACAGGCGCCGCTGTTGCGGCAATGGCACATCTGACCAGTCTGTTGCCTCAAGCAGGTCCAAAAGCCGGGCGCGAATATGCGTCAGGTCGGATTTCAGCGGATCATAAAGCACGAAGGTCGAGGCAAGGGATGTCGTTGTCTCGGTAATGCCTTCTATTGCCGCATTCTGTACCATCGCCCGGAACGCCAACGCTGCGCGGTTCGCGCCATCGCTAAGGCGGTCGGCGAACGTGATCAGCAAACCGTCGAGTCCGACGCTTCTCATCCTTGGAAAGCTTTCTCGCCTATTGCTTTGAGAGGTCACCGTCATGCACCTTGATGATATCACTTGCTACAATCTCAAAACGATGATAAATTGTCAACATAATACACCTAAAAAGGTATCGTTCGGATACGAACCCAACAGGAGAAAAAAGAATGAAGGTAATAAGCGCAGCATTTTTTGCCGCAAGCATGGTCGTGGCTGCACCCGCCCTCGCCGAAAGCTGGGATATGCCGACGCCCTATGGCGACAGCACCTTTCACACCGTCAACATCCAACAATTCGCCAAAGACGTGGAAGAAGCAACCAATGGCGAGCTGACCATCACTGTGCATTCCGCCGGGTCGTTGTTCCCGCACCCGGAAATCAAGAACGCGGTCCGTTCGCGCCAGGTCCCGATCGGCGAGTTTTTCCTGTCGCGTCTCTCGAATGAGGATCTTGCCTATGGCCTCGACAGTCAGCCGTTTCTGGCCACCAATTATGAAGATGCAGCCAATCTTTGGGCCGCGCAGAAACCTGTGATTTCCGAGTTGATGGCCGCCGAAGGCCTGATGCCGTTGTTCTCGGTGCCGTGGCCCGCTCAGGGGCTTTATACAAATGGCGAGATCAAGACCGTCGACGATCTGGCCGGTCTGCGGTTCCGCGCCTATAACGCCTCGCTTGAAGAATTCGCGACCGCTGCCAAGGCCGCCCCTGTGCAGATCGAAGCCTCTGACATTCCCCAAGCCTTTGCCACGGGTCAGGTTCAGGCGATGATCACCTCGCCTTCGACCGGCGCCAATTCCAAGGCCTGGGATTTCCTGAGCCATTATTCCCCGATTGACGCCTGGTTGCCCAAGAACATCGTTGTCGTGAACAAGCGCGTCTTTGACAAGCTGTCGCCCGAGGCACAATCGGCGGTCATGGATGCTGCTGCGGCGGCGGAAACGCGTGGCTGGGATATGTCCCGCGCCGAAGCGGCCGAGAAAACCAAGGTGATGGCGGATAACGGCGTGGCAATTGTGCCGCCCTCGGCCGAGTTGACAGCAGGCCTTCAGGCGATCGGTGCGACCATGCTTGAAAACTGGAAGGCAAACGCGAGCGATAGCGCGATGGCCATTCTGGACGCCTATCAAAAGTAAGCCGCGCGGGGCACAGCATGGTCAAATGGCGATGCCGTGCCCCCGACATCCCCTGAACATTTCCAAGAGGAGCCACAGACATGCGGCTACTACTTGATCGCCTCTATCAGATCGCAGGCGGGATCGCCGCGGTTTCCATTCTTGGTATCTGCCTTGTGGTCTCGGCGCAGGTTGTTCTGAACATCCTGGCGCGACTTGGCGGGCCGGGCCTGTCATTTACGATCCCGTCCTATGCCGATTTTGCCGGGTACATGCTGTCGACCGCTTCGTTCATGGCGCTGGCCTATACCCTGCGCAACGGTAGCCACATCCGCGTCAATCTGTTCGTACAGAAACTTTCCGATCGTCCGAAATGGATTGTCGAGCTTGTCGTGCTTGCCCTTGGCGGCGCGATTACCGGGTATGCCACCTGGTATGCCGTCGCCCTGATGGTCGAAAGCATCGAGTACGGCGATATGTCCACCGGTATCATCGCGATCCCGCTCTGGATGCCGCAGACCGCGATGGTGGCTGGCCTTGGCCTTTTGACCATCGCGCTGATCGACACATTGATCGAAGCCCTGATCGCCCGTGCGCCGGTGCTGATCGATTCAGGATCGGAATAACTCATGTCTGACCCGATGGTTTTCACGATTCTGCTCTCGGTCCTGCTGGTGCTCTTGGCGATGGGCATGTGGGTGGCGCTGTCGCTGACGCTTATGGCCTTTGTCGCGCTGGTCTTTTTTGCCAATCCACCCGCCGGTCAGGTGCTTGCCACCACCCTCTGGGGCCATAGCCATAGCTGGCCGCTGGCGGCGCTGCCGCTTTTCATCCTGATGGGCGAGATCCTGTTACGATCCCGCCTGAGCGAGGATATGTTTTCAGGTCTTGCGCCCTGGCTTGGCCGGGTTCCGGGGCGGTTGTTGCATGTCAACATCCTTGGCTGTGCGATTTTCGCTGCGGTTTCGGGATCGTCCGCTGCCACCGCCGCCACGATCGGACGTATGTCGGTGCCCGAACTGACGAAACGTGGCTATCCTGAAAAGCTTATTCTCGGCACGCTGGCGGGCTCTGCCACGCTCGGGCTTCTGATTCCGCCGTCGATCATCCTGATCGTCTACGGAGTTGCGACCGAGCAATCCATCGCGCGCCTGTTCGTGGCCGGGGTTCTGCCGGGTTTGATGCTTGTCGGCCTGTTCATCGGTTATTTGGCGTTCAAGGCGATCCTGAACCCCTCAAGCATCCCGGCGCTGGAGGGGGCATATTCCCTTGGCGAAAAGCTGCGCGCCTCACGCAGGCTTATCCCGGTGCTGTTGTTGATAAGCGGTGTTATCGGTTCGATCTATTCCGGGGTTGCGTCACCCACGGATGCGGCGGCGCTGGGCGTTGTCCTCTCTGCCGTTTTGGCGATGTCGACCGGGGGGTTTGGCATGGCGGATTTCAAGGATGCGCTTTTGTCCGCCACCAGGACATCCTGCATGATCGCCTTTATCCTGATGGGGGCCGCGTTTTTGTCGATCTCGATGGGCTTTACCGGCATTCCGCGCAACCTTGCGGCGTGGATCGGCGGGTTCGAGTTGTCGCCCTATGCACTTCTTGCGGCCCTCACCGTGTTCTTTGTCATCCTGGGCTGTTTCCTCGACGGGATCTCGGTCGTTGTGCTGACCACCTCGATCATTCTTCCCATGGTCGAGGCTGCCGGAATAGACCCGCTCTGGTTCGGCATCTACCTTGTGCTGGTGGTCGAGATGAGCCAGATCACCCCGCCCGTCGGTTTTAACCTGTTTGTCATTCAAGGGCTGACCGGGATCAACATTCTGCGGGTCGCAACCGCCGCGATGCCGTTCTTTTTCCTGCTGCTTCTCGGCGCGCTCCTGATCACCGTCTTCCCGTCGATCGTGACCGTCCTGCCGAACGCCATGGGCAACTAAAGCGAAGAAGCGGCGCGGCTTGCCTGATCGTACTGGCCCGACATCGTGCGCAGGGTCGATGCAATCTCGGCAAGCTCGGCGCCGGAAATCCCGGTGCGGGGCAGGCCGCTCAGAAAGCATTCCTTGCGTACCTTGCGGTAGAGATCGCAAAGTTCCGCGCCGGATTCCGAGGTGCGGTAAAATACTTCCTTGCCGCGTTTTTCCGAGGTGACCAGCCCAAGTTTCAAAAGTTTGCGCAGGGCATAGTTGATCGTATGGCTGTCTTCGATATTCAGCATGAAACCGATATCCGCCAGCCGCTTTTCCCGGTCGCGGTGATTGACGTTATGCAGGGTCAGGATTTCAAGCGAGCTCAGTTCCGGCATACCGGCCGCGTTCATGCATTTCTGCATCCAGCGGCTGAAGGCGTTATAGGCGATGATCAGGCCGTATTCGAATTCCGAGGTTTCCCAGCCCTCACCCTCGGCCAGATGACGGGAGGATACGATACGTCGACGGTCAGGTTCGCTCATCAGGATATTCCTGCAAATCGTTTATAATCTGTCTACAAATTCACAATATACTAAAACCGTTCAGGATTGAATGCCTTGCCGGGCAATTCCTGCGTGACCTTGCCTGAACCAAGTAAACGCTCCAAAGCACTTTATTGCGCGGACATTCTTCCGCTGCGCCGACGTCGGGCCGTTGACCGCTTCTTCTTGTCTGAAATATCCCGGGGAGTGCGAGGGGCAGCGCCCCTCGCTCCGCCCTTGGCGTTGCGTCCCGGACTTCAGTCGGCAAATGACAGGCCCATGTCCCAAAACGCCACTTCAAGTCGTGTTGCGGTGGTGAACCTCTGGCTGATCCGCTGCCAGCCGGGGGTGCTTTCCGGCGCATCGCCAAGCCGACGCAGAACCGCCCCGTCAAACAGCGCACCCGCATCACGACAGACCTGTTGATAGTCCTCACCGGCATAGGTGGCGATCCAGTCGCCATAGGGGTGATCGGGATACGCATCTGCGGCGAGCCGCGCACCGATTTCTCCATAGCCCATCACACAGGGCGCAAGCGCCGCGATCAGGTCAATGAAATTTCCCGAATGGCCCGCATCCATCACATAGCGGGTATAGGCAAGATTGGCAGGGTGCTCGGCGGCGGTGAACAACTCTGCTTCGCTCAGACCTTCGGCGGCGCAGGTTTTCACGTGCAGGCTGATTTCGCCATTGACCAAGGCATCCACCGTCGCCGCACAGGCGCGCATTTCTTCAAGCGCGTCGGCCTTGGTGACCGCCAGCGCCCAGGCCCGCGCGAAATGGATCAGGAAAATGTAATCCTGAACCAGATAGCCAAGGAAGGCCTTGCGCGGCAGCGTTCCATCGCGGAGCCTTTCGACAAAGGCATGGTGGGTATAATCCTGCCAGACCTGCCCCGCCGCATCGCGCAGGCGGGGAAAGGTGGTGCCATAATCGCCGGTCATTCGACGCTCAGATCCAGGGCGAGCCCGGAAACCGGTGTGAATTCTTCGATCATGCCGGTGTCCTTCAGGAAGGCTTCAAACCGGGTATAGCGGGCATGATCAAGGGCCGAGGGGCGCAGTGCAAAGCGCGGCATGGTATCAACCCAGGCCTTTGCGTTCAGCTCATCACGCAGTTCGGCCGAGGTGCCGGCAAAGATCTCCCAGCTCTCCTTGGGGTGGTTGACGATATATTGCGTCGCGCGCTCGGTGGCGAAGAGAAAACGGCGGATCATATCGGCGTTCATCGTCTCGGGATTGGCCACATAGATAAGCTCGTCATAGGCCGGGATGCCTTCTTCCTCGATATAAAAACAGCGCCCCGGCACGCCTTCGATCTCCATCTGGTTCAGCTCGAAATTGCGATAGGCGCCGATCACCGCATCGACCTGGCCTGACATGAGCGAGGGCGACAGCGACCAGTTCACGCTTACCAGTTCGATATCGTCCAGGGTCATGCCATGCTGCCCGAGGATTGTGGACAACAGCACCTCTTCGACACCGGCAACCGAAAAGCCAACCTTGCGCCCCTTGAGGTCTGCGCTTGATTTGATCGGGCCGTCCTCAAGCACCAAAAGACAGTTCAGCGGCGTTGCCACCAGCGTGCCAACCCGGCGCAGCGGCAACCCGCCTTCGATCTGCATATGAAGCTGTGGCTGGTATGAAATCGCAAGATCGGCCTGACCGGCGGCCACCATTTTGGGCGGATCGCTTGGGTCAGCGGGGGCGACGATTTCGACCTCAAGACCGGCGTCTTTGAAGTACCCAAGTTCCTGCGCCACGATGATCGGCCCGTGATCGGGGTTTACGAACCAGTCAAGCAAAAGGGTCATCCGGTCCTGCGCCATGGCCGGGGCGGTTGCCAGTATGGCAATCAAAAACGCGAGGTATTTCATTCATTCGTCTCCTTGGGTGTCAGTAGATCTGTCGCCGAGGGCGATCAGTGCAATTTCTCCGGGCCAGTATTGGCGCAGGCGGGTTGCGGCCTGCCAGGCGCGCAGGCCCGAGCGACAGGCAAGAACGGCGCGTTGGCCGTCTTCCGGCAGGGTCGGCTTGTCAAAATCGGAAACGGTGCGGCGGGTGGCGCCCTCAAGGGCGGGGCCCGTTTCATCTGCGGCGCGTAGATCGCTCAGCGCGTCAGAGGCGCGGACCTCGCTGGCGGCGATAAAGTGAAACCCGTCCTCGGGCTCTGGCGCACCATCAAACCGGAACCCGCCAAAGCGACAGCCAAGGGCATCAAAGCTTACCAGCTGACCCAGCGGATCAGGCTCTAATCCAGCCAAAACCGCCAATGCCATCTGTGCCTGAAGCGCGCCCATCACGCCCACGGCTGGCCCCAAAACGCCATCGGCATCACAGCTTCCAAGACGATCTGGCAGATCGGGAAACACCGCGCGCAACGAGGGTGCCGTGCCGCAAAACCCGCCGCAATAGCCCGATGTGCCAACGATTGAGGCGCTGATCAACGGCGTGTCGGTCGCCTTGCAGATATCTGACAGGACATAGCTGGCGGCGAAACTATCGGCGCAATCAATCACAAGGTTGGCCCCGGCGCAAAGGGCGGGCGCATTGGCCGGATCAAGCGGCATGGTAACCGGTGTGATGGCGCAGTTGCTGTTCAACGCAGCCATATGCCGGGCGGCGACCTTGGCCTTAGGCTGGCCGATATCGGCCTCGCGGAACAGCGTCTGACGGTGCAGATTGCTAAGCGCGACGTGGTCGTGATCCATCAAGGTGATATGCCCGACGCCCGCCCCGACCAGATATTGCAGGACCGGCGCCGCAAGTCCACCAGCCCCGACCACCAGCACGCGTGCCGACCCCAGGCGGGCCTGTGCGCCGCTGCCGAATTCCGGCAGGGCAATCTGGCGTGCATAACGGGTCATTGCGTTGCCCCAAGCCATGCCGTGATGCGGCCTTCGGGATCGTCGTTCAGGGTGATGTCGGTGACCGCCGCGACACTATCGGCACCGGCCTCAAAGGCCCCGGCGGCGCGTTCCACCGACATGCCGCCAATCGCCACAAGGGGAATGTCACCGATCACGGCCTTCCATTCGGTGAGCTTTTCAAGCCCCTGTTGATGCCATTTCATTTTCTTGAGGATGGTCGGATAGACCGGCCCAAGGGCGACGTAATCGGGATCGAACGACAGGGCGCGATCAAGCTCGGCCCTGTCATGGGTGCTTAGGCCAAGCTTGAGCCCTGCGCGCCGGATGGCGGTGATATCGGCCTCATCCAGATCCTCTTGCCCGAGGTGAACCCAGTCACAGCCCGCGTCGATTGCAATCTGCCAGTAATCGTTGATCACAAGGATCGTGCCCTGCGCCCGGCAAAGCGCCTGTGCCTTGATCACGGTATCGCGCACCACTTCGGGCGGCGTATCCTTGATGCGCAGTTGCACCAGCTTTACGCCAAGCGGCAACAGCCGCTCCAACCAGTGCAGATTGTCGAAAATCGGGTAAAATCGCGGAAGGGTCATGCCAGAAACGCCTTGCCCAGGATGGGTGTCGACGGGGCGGCCATGTCGCGTGGCTCCATCGGGTCGGCCTCAAACGCAAGGCGCCCGGCCTCCAGCGCGCGGGCAAAGCCCTCGGCCATTGCCGCCGGATCGCCCGCCTTGGCCACTGCGGTATTGAGCAGGACCGCGTCATAGCCAAGCTCCATCGCCTGCGCCGCCTGACTTGGCAGGCCAAGACCGGCATCAACCACAAGCGGCACATCGGGGAAATGGGCCCGCAGCGAGCGTAGCCCGTACACGTTATTCAGACCCAAACCCGTGCCAATCGGCGCCCCCCAGGGCATCAGAACGCGACAGCCCGCCTCGATCAGGCGATCGCAAAGAACAAGGTCTTCGGTGCAATACGGAAACACCTGAAACTCGTCCTCTGTCAGAATGCGCGCCGCTTCGACAAGGCCAAAGGGGTCGGGTTGCAGGGTGTCGGCATGGCCGATCACCTCTAGTTTGATCCAGGGGGTGTCAAACAGTTCGCGCGCCATCTGTGCGGTGGTCACCGCCTCGCGCACCGAATGGCAACCGGCCGTATTGGGCAGCACCTTGACCCCGAGGTCGGCGATCAGATCCCAGAAATCCTGGCCCGCGCGCTCGCCGCCCGCTTCGCGGCGCACTGAAACCGTGGCGATACCCGCGCCCGAGCGTTTGAACGCCTCTGCAAGAATGGCGGGCGAGGGGTATTGCGCCGTACCAAGCATCAGCCGCGAGGCGATCTTTGTATCGTAAAAAACTGGCATTCTAACCTCCTTGACGCGGGGCGACGATTTCGACCCGATCGCCTGTGTTCAGGGCCTGTTTCTCTCGCAAAGTGGCGGCTACGAAACTCTCGTTCACCGCTGTGGCGATCTTGGACTGGCCGTGGCCCAGCTCATCCAAAAGACCGGCTAGCGTGGTTGCGGTCGTGTCGTGCGGCGCGCCGTTAACTATGATCTTCATCCATCACCTCCGGTATCTGACCATCCATCACCAAATCCGCCGTCATCCGCGCCAGTGCGGGCGACAGAAGAAACCCGTGCCGGAAAAGGCCGTTGACATAGATCATGCCGCCCCGTCTGCGAATGCGCGGCAGGTTGTCGGCAAAGGCCGGGCGCGCATCGGTGCCGATTTCCAAAAGCTCGGCCTCGCCAAAGGCGGGATTCAGGGCATAGGCGGCGCTGAGCATTTCCAGCAAGGACCGAGCGGTGACGTGATCGCTGGCACTGCTTTCGATCATTGTTGCACCGACCATATAGATGCCATTGCCACGTGGTACGACATACAATGGGATGCGTGGGTGCAGTAGCCGCACGGTGCGCGATAGAGTGACATCTGGGCAGGACAGCATCAGCATCTCGCCTTTGACACCGCGCAGGTTGGTCAGCTCATCCCGAGCGCTGTAACCGCGACAGTCGATGGTTAACCCTGCCTTGGAACTGTCAGTTGGGTCGCGTTCGGCCACGATGAATTCAACGCCGTCTCGCAATAACGACTGATGCAACGCAGTCAGGGCCGAACGGGGGCAGATATGGGACTCGCTGGAAAAGAATAGACCCGACGAAAAGCGATCACCTAGATCGGGTTCCAGCTCGGCAATCTGTGCGCGGTCTACGTGGTCAAACTGGCTGGTGCGGCGGGCAAACTGGCATAGCTGCCCTTGGTCGCGGTCCTGAGACACAACCAGGGATCCCTGACTGTTCACCAGCCCGGTCTTGTCCTGCCACCACTGGGCCGCGCCTTCACCCAGGTTCACCACCTCGGGTTCAGCGCTCTCGGCCTCGCAGTAGGGCGCCAGCATCCCGCCAGCCCACCACGAGCAAGAATGCGTGCCGGGTGCGCCGCCCCTGTCGTAAAGCTGCACGTGAGTGCCACGATCGCGTAGTTCGCGCGCGATGCACAGGCCGGCAACTCCGGCGCCGATGATGGTTACATCGACCATGACCTAGCTCCAGACCGCATGAAAGTGGTGCACTGGTCCATGACCGCTGCCGATGGTTAGGTCGTCTGCTGCAGCGATGGCTTTTTGCAAATACACATGCGCGGCAGTCACTGCGTCTGTCAGGGGCAGGCCGCGGGCGACCTGTGCTGCAATGGCCGCAGAGTAGGTGCAGCCAGTTCCGTGAGTGTTGCGGGTGTTTACGCGGGATGCCGACAGAGACAACGGTTTCGTAGAACGACTCAGCAATAGATCGGTGCAAGTGTCTCCGGTGCTGTGCCCGCCTTTCATCAACACGGCGCCGGGGCCAAGTTCCAGTAGGGCAAGGGCCTGATCTTGCATGTCCTGCTGGTCCTGCGCTGCGTCTGCTCCCAACAGTTTCGCGGCTTCGGGCAGGTTGGGGGTCAGCAGATCCACATGCGGTAGAAGGTCTGATTTCAGAGTGGCCACAGCCTCTTCCTGCAAAAGC
>NZ_CAJXIP010000051.1 GCF_913054395.1 uncultured Roseovarius sp. | reverse complement strand
AGGACAGCCAGAACACCGCCGCAATGCTCACCACCTATAACGAGGTGGACATGGGCGAGGTCATGGCGCTGCGCAGCCAGTACAAGGATCAGTTCGAGAAGAAGCACGGTGTACGTCTGGGCTTTATGTCCTTCTTCACCAAGGCCTGCTGCCATGCTCTGAAAGAAGTGCCCGAAGTCAACGCTGAGATCGACGGCACCGACATCGTCTACAAAAACTACGTCAACATGGGCGTTGCCGCCGGCACCCCAACTGGCCTGGTGGTCCCGGTCATCCGCGACGCCGACGCTATGTCGTTCGCTGAAATCGAAAAGGCCATCTCTGCCAAGGGTAAACTGGCCCGCGACGGCAAACTCTCGATGGCAGACATGCAGGGCGGCACCTTCACGCTCTCCAACGGCGGCGTCTATGGCTCGCTGATGTCCTCGCCGATCTTGAACCCACCGCAGTCCGGTATTCTGGGCATGCACAAGATCCAGGACCGCCCGATGGCAATCAACGGCAAGGTGGAAATCCGCCCGATGATGTATCTGGCGCTGTCCTATGACCACCGCATCGTCGACGGCAAAGGCGCCGTGACCTTCCTCGTGCGTGTCAAGGAAGCGCTCGAAGACCCGCGCCGGTTGCTGATGGATTTGTAATGGCCGCTCACGCAGAGACCACCAGACCGGCAGAGCGGTGATGGGCAGGCCGACCGGAAAATCCCCGGGGGCCGGCGCCTTTCTGGCCGGGATCGTCGAGTTGATCGAGACGCGCCCGGTCAAGGTATGGCTCTGGATATGGGCCGCCACCGCCGTCGCTCTCGGCGTTTTGCTCGTGGCGTCCGGGCTGGACTCGCTCAATGCACGCGGCAAGGGTCTCGTGGCCTTTGTCGCGTTGGGATGGCTCCCGCCGTTCCTAATCGTCTTGTGGCACAAGCGCGGAAACCGAACCGATGGCACAGGCGAGGACGATCCGTGATACCACGAAACAGCACCCCCATCCGGCGGCAGCCATCAGGAGGCATGTCATGATCGCGTTGTTCACCTCGGGGACGCGGCGTTGCGAAAACGGCCGCGTGGTGCAACCATGACCCCCGAACTCACCGCCCTCACCCTCGCCGCGCTTCTGCAAGTGGTCCAATACATCCTCTTCGCGATTCCCGCGAACCTTGAACTTGGCCCCGGCTATACCAGCTCCGCGCGCGACCGGCCGCCCTCGCGGGAACTCTCGGTCAAGACCGCCCGCCTGCAACGCGCGCTCAACAACCATTTCGAGGGGCTGATCCTCTTCACAATCGCCGTGATCGTGATCACCTTCACCAAGATCACTTCGCCCTTCACCGCCGCCTGCGCCTTTGCCTATCTCGGTGCGCGCATCGCGTATATCCCGGCCTATTATCTTGGCCTGCGCCCCTGGCGCTCGCTGATCTGGGCCGTGGGGTTCTTCGCGACCACACTGATGCTTGTGGCGGCGCTTCTATGATCTTCTTCTTGGCCAAATACTCCGGGGTGAATGGCCCGGAACGGGCCAGAGGGGCAGCGCCCCTAATGACTCCTGCAACGAAAAGGATACCCAATGGCAAACTATGACGTGATCATTATCGGCGCAGGCCCCGGCGGCTATGTCGCCGCCATCCGCTGTGCGCAACTGGGCCTGAAAACCGCCGTGGTCGAGGGGCGCAACACCCTTGGCGGCACCTGTCTTAACGTTGGCTGCATCCCCTCCAAGGCATTGCTGCACGCCAGCCATATGCTGCACGAGGCAGAGCACAACTTTGCCGCCATGGGCCTCAAGGGCAAATCCCCCTCGGTCGACTGGAAACAGATGCTCGCCTACAAGGATGACGTCATCGCCCAGAACACCAAGGGCATCGAATTCCTGTTCAAGAAAAACAAGATCGACTGGCTCAAGGGGTGGGGCTCGATCCCCGAGGCGGGCCGCGTCAAGGTCGGTGAAGAAATCCACGAGGCCAGGAACATTATCGTTGCCTCCGGCTCTGTGCCCTCTTCCCTGCCCGGTGTCGAGGTCGATGAGAAAATCGTCGTCACCTCGACTGGCGCGCTTGAGCTTGGCAAGATTCCGAAATCGCTGGTGGTGATCGGTGCCGGCGTGATCGGCCTTGAAATGGGTTCGGTCTATGCCCGCCTCGGCGCGCAGGTCACGGTCGTCGAATACCTTGACGCGATCACCCCGGGCATGGATGCCGAAGTGCAGAAAACCTTCCAGCGCATGCTGAAAAAGCAGGGGCTCAACTTTGTCATGGGTGCCGCCGTCCAATCGGTCGAGACGCTCAAGACCAAGGCCAAGGTCACCTACAAGCTGCGCAAGACCGAAAAGGAAGAAACCATCGACGCCGACATCGTGCTTCTGGCAACCGGGCGCAAACCCTATACTGACGGGCTTGGCCTTGCGGATCTCGGCGTCGAGATGACCGATCGCGGCCAGATCAAGACCGATGACCACTGGCAGACAAGCGTCAAGGGCATCTACGCCATCGGCGACGCGATCGCCGGCCCGATGCTCGCCCATAAGGCCGAGGATGAGGGCATGGCCTGCGCCGAGGTTCTGGCGGGCAAACATGGCCATGTGAACTATGGCGTCATCCCCGGCGTGATCTACACCCACCCCGAGGTGGCCAATGTCGGCGAGACCGAACAAACCCTGAAAGAGGCGGGGCGCGCCTATAAGGTCGGCAAATTCTCGTTCATGGGCAATGGCCGCGCCAAGGCGGTCTTTGCCGGGGACGGTTTCGTCAAGATCCTCGCCGACAAGGAAACCGATCGCATCCTTGGCGCGCATATCATCGGGCCCGGCGCGGGCGACCTGATCCACGAGGTCTGCGTTGCGATGGAATTCGGCGCAAGCGCGCAGGATCTGGCGCTGACCTGTCACGCCCACCCGACCTATTCCGAGGCGGTGCGCGAAGCCGCCCTCGCCTGCGGCGACGGGGCCATTCACGCGTAACCAGATTATACGCTAAATGCCAATGTATGGCGCAAGACGGGCCAGGATCATAATGATCCTGGCCCTTGTAACATCATGCGCTGCGGGTATTTCTATTGCCCCCTTGGAGCGCCTGTTGGGATCCAATCGAGTTCACGGTCTTCCGTCGGACATCTGTCAACACATGCCCCGCCGCCCCGCGACCTGATCAGCCGGGCGGAAGCACGCTCTCGCCATCGGCCGATGTGTCCTTTGAACGCAGGCGGCGAAAGGCCTTTTTAAACGGCATGAAATATAGCTTGGCGCAACTGTCCATGTCGTTCTCTTCCATGCCAAACACCCCGAATTTCACGTCCTTGTTGGTCTCGGGCATTTCATAGGTGCCGAACAACACGTCCCACACCGGGAACATGAAGGCGAAATTCTTGTCAAGATGATCGGGGTGACAGCTGTGATGCACGTGGTGATGGGCGGGCGAGGGGATCACCTTGGACCAGTTCCCGCGCCAGCGCAGCCAGACATGCGAATGCCTGAGGTTATAGCCCATCACATTGAACAGGAACATCAACAGCGGCACACCCAACACCGACGGCATGCTGGGCAAATAGCCAAGGAATTGCCCCGCCAGGCCCATGAACACGCCGTTGCCTCCACCGACAAGCACCATATAGCTCAGGTTATCGACCGGATGCTCACGGAAATTCGACAGAGGGTGCATCACCTCGGAACTGTGGTGAACCTTATGAAACTCCCACAGGATCGGCACCCGGTGTTGCAGATAGTGGATGGCATAGGCCAGCAAATCCGACACGATGAAAAAGGCGAACATATAGAACACAGCGACGGCCATACTTGCCTCTTCATCGCCGCGGCGCGCCATCTCTGCCAGGTTTCCGCCGCCTGTCACCAGGGCATACCCCCAGGCCGTACAGCCGGCGGCGAGTCCGAAAAGCAGAAAGTGCCCGATCATCTTGTGAAATACGAAATAGCGTACATCGAGCCATGCCGAGGGATGCGCCCAGACCCGTTTCGGAAACAGGAAGGCAAGGAACCCGCGCGCGCGCCCGGCTTCGACGTTCTCCTGATTCTGCCAGGTCCTGTACTTGTAGACCGCAAAGGCAAAAATCAGCGACGATACCAGGTAAAGGATGAAAATTCGCTCGTCCGGACGAAACAGCATACCCAGAAAATGCAGGCCATAAGCGAGGTAAAGTTGCAGCAGATCCGTCAGGTATTCCATGTGCCTCGACCTTTCACACGATCATCTATCAGCTCTCATATTACGAGAAAATACGATAACCATATGGGCACATTGTGGAAATCTGCGGGCGATTACGACCAATCAGCGTCTTGCCTCGGGATCGAAACCCGCCTCGCGCATCAGCGCATCAGAGGCCGTTTCAACCTCATCCTCAAGACGTTCCATGAAGGCCTCTTTGCCAAGGCCCGCTTGAATCGGCTCCAGAAATTCGACCACGGCCAGCCCCGGCTTGCGGTAAATGCCCCGCTTCGGCCAGAACACCCCCACATTCGTGGCTGCGGGGACGCAGGTCACGCCCATCTGCTCGTAAAGCACGCCGACGCCAATCTTGTAGGGCGCCTTGACACCGGGGGCCACGCGGGTGCCCTGGGCGTAAATGATCAGCTGTCCGGGCTTTTGCGAGCCGCGCGCGACATCCTGAACCATCTTCTTGATCGCCGCCCCGCGTTTGCCACGGTTGACCGCAACACAGCCGATCCGCATGCCATAAAGTCCGATCACCGGCGCCCAGAGGATTTCGCGTTTCATGATGAACCGCCCGGCGGGCAATTCGCTGAAAATCAGCAGAATATCCAGAAACGACTGATGCTTGGAGGCGATCAGAACCTGGCCCTCGGGCGGCGTGCCGCGCACCTCGGTGCGCAGGTTCACCATCCACCCGGCGGTCCAGCGCACCCAGAGGCAATAGGCCTTGCACCCGGCCAATGCGCCTTTGCGGCTGATAATGGCCGCCGGTGTGTAAAGCAGGCCGATCACCGGCAGCATCAGATACATCTGCCCGACAAAGATCAGTGAGCGCAGCCATTGCACGGCATATCTCATGGCATATCCTTTAGCGTTTTATGCGCTGCTGTTCGGGTGGCGAAGAAGGCAACCACGGCGGCCAGCGGCGGGATCGCGAACGGCCAGAGCCAATGCCAGCCCTGAAAGCCAAGCCCGGTCAGAAACCCGCCCTCGGCCTGTGCACCGGGCAAAAGCATGACCGCCAGCACCCCAAGAAGCACCCCGAACGCCGCCCCGCCAAGGCCGCGCAGGGTAAAGCGGCGCACAAAGGCGCGGGCGATGAAGATGTCGCGCGCGCCGACAAGGCGCAGCACACTGATCAGTTGGCTGTTGGCCGCCAGCGCCGCATTGGCCGCCAGCGTGATCATTGCCGCCATTGCCCCCCCGATCAGCACAAGCGACAGCCACCCGAGCAGGCGAAGCCGTTCGGCAGCCCGCACAAGCGGTTGGCGCCAGCGGGTGTGATCATCAAGCACCGCCCCCGGCACCTCTGCCGCAAGCCGCAGGCGCAGGCCCTCGGCGTCAAATCCGGCCCCGTCTTCGACCACCTCGATCAACTGGGGAATGGGAAGCTGGTCAATCGGCAGGTCCGGCCCGAACCACGGCGCCAAAAGCGCCGCTTCTTCCTCGGCACTCAAAGCGCGCGCACTGGCCACACCGGCGGTTGTCTCAAGCAGGCGCAGGGCGGCCTCGGTCTGGGCGGCCATCTGCCCCTCAGGCGCGGAAATCCGGATTGTCGAACTGCGCGCAAGCTCGTTTCCCCAACGATCGGCAAGCCGCCCCGTGGCCAGCGACAGCGCCAAGGCAAACACCGCCAGAAACCCCATCGCCGCCGCGCTGAACAGCGTCAGCCATGCGGTAAATCCGGTCGGCGGCACAACCCGGTCAGCCTGGGCATCGGCCAGCAGGAATTCGGTTACGGGCGACAGATCAAGCTTCAAAGGTCCGCCCCCGCCAAATGCAACCGCCGCGACGCGATCCGCAACACCCGCGCCTGAACCTGGCTTTTGGCGGCGCGGATAAGCGCAAGATCATGGGTCGCGATCATGATCGTCTTGCCCATGCGGTTAAGCTCGATCAACAGGCGCAGCAGGCGCTGTGACATTTCCCAGTCAACATTGCCTGTAGGCTCGTCCGCCAGCACCACATCGGGCGACATGATCACCGCGCGGGCAAGGGCGGCACGCTGGCGCTCGCCGCCCGACAATTCCGGCGGCAAGGCCCCGGCGCGTTCGCGCAGCCCGACCCAGCCGGTGAGTTCCTTGAGGTTGGCCGCCTCGTTCAACAGATCCCGCCCCGACACCATCAGGGGCAGGGCGATATTGTCCGACACGCTCAGATGATCGAGAAACTTGCAATCCTGATGCACAACGCCGATGCGACGGCGCGCCATGGCGATATCGTCCCGTTCCATCGCGCGCCGGTCCTGGCCAAAAAGCCGAACCTGTCCCGAGGTCGGCACAAGCGCACCATAGCAAAGCTTTAGCAAGGTCGTCTTGCCCGCCCCCGACGGCCCGGTCAGAAAATGAAACGATCCCGGGCTCAGGCTTAGCGAGACATCGCCAAGCAATTCGCCCCCGCCATAGCTATAGGCTACATTCTCCAGCTCGATCACGGCTGTCCCCTTACTTTACACAGCCCCTAAATGCCTCAGAGGTCACACATGTGCAATGATGCTTGCATTGAATTCCTTTGCTCTTTTCCCAAGGCCAAGAACCACCTATGATACCTGTCAACGATAGGGGCCGGATAACGGCGGCAGGTTACAGGTGGCAGAATGCGGCTAGTTTGCCCAAATTGCGGGGCGCAATATGAAGTGCCCGATGAGGTTATCCCGACCGGTGGCCGGGATGTGCAATGCTCGAATTGTGGCGACACGTGGTTTCAGCAGCACCCAAGTGCCGCCACGCCCTCTGGCGAGGACGAAAAGGCAACGTCGCACACTTGGGAACAGCCCCAAAAGGCGCCCGCACCGTCAGAGCCCATGGCACCCGAGGAAGAGCCCCCCCTGGCAGAGAGCACCGAAGCCCCAAACGACGACGGGCACGACCAGCCGCAAGAGCCCGCTCCCGTCCCCCAGACCGCGCCGACCGGGCGCAGGGTTGATCCGGGCGTGGCCGACATCCTGCGGCAAGAGGCCGAGCACGAACAAAAGGCGCGCGCCAGCGAAAGCGCGACCGGCCTTGAAACCCAGCCCGATCTTGGGTTGAGCGATCCCCCGATGGCCTCTGACGAGCGCAGCCAACAGGCCCGCGCCCGGATGGAGCGGCTGCGCGGTGGCACACCAGAGCCCGAAGGCGCAACCGCATCGGACGTGGATATCCACGCCGACATCGACCCCTCTTCGCGGCGCAACCTTCTGCCCGATATCGAGGAAATCAATTCCTCGCTTACCTCGGCCAATGACCGCGACGAACCGGTGGCGGCCCCGATCCCCGAAGACATGTCTGCGCCGGTTCGTCGTGGTGGCTTTGGCACCGGATTTCGCCTGGCCGTCGTGATCTTCGTTCTGGGCACACTGGCCTATGTCTTTGCCCCGCAGATCGCCCAAATGCTGCCGAGCGCCGAAGCGCCGCTTAAGACATTCGTGGAGATGGTCAACCTCGCGCGGCTCGGGCTGAACGAGCTGATCACAATGGCGACCACATGGCTTGCGGGTATGTCCGCCCCCAGCACCGGCGGATGATCCGGGTTTTGCCGGGATATTATCCCGCAAGGACCTGAAAGCGGCGGCCACAGGACATGCTATTCATCAGCGTGGACCGGGACAAACCGACAAGGCGACCAAACTTGCCCCCCATTGAGTGGACCGGCCAGCAATTTACCGCGCATGCCCCTGCGTAGCCGCTTGCGTTTCAAAGGCGGAACATGCCGTCGTTTCAGAACCGATCCAGCAACCGCCTGAGATAGTCGAGTTCCACATCCGGGCGCGCGCCCTCGCCAGAGCGGCGGCGGATTTCATCAAGCAGTTCGCGCGCGCGGCGATAGACATCCTCGCCCTGCAACAGATCATCCTGCGTACCGGCCTGGCGACCCTGACCGGGATTGCGGCCAAGCGGGTCGGACTGCCGCTGACCCGCCTGCCCAAAGGCTTCGCCCTGCCCGCCCGGGTTTTGCTGTTCGGCCATCGCCTCGCCCATGTTGCGCATGCCCTCGCGCAGTGCATCCATCGCCTCGGCCTGATTGTCGATGGCCTCGGCCAGATCGTCATTGCGCAGGGCCTCTTCGGCCCCTTCCATGGCACGCCCGGCCCGCTCCAGCGCCTCGCGCGCGGCCTCTGCGGCCTCGCCGCCAAGTTGCGGCAGGCCCTGGCTCTGGCGTTCAAGTTCCTGGCGCAGCGCCTCTTGACGATCCGCCAGCGATCCGGCCTGGCCTTCGCCCGGCCGGTCCTGGTCGCCACCGCCCTGCTGGCCGGGTTGCTCGCCGCCCTGACCGCCGCCCTGTCCCTGTTGGCCGTCATGGCTCTGGCCGCGGCCCTCACCGCCGTTGCGGCCCTCGTTGCCCTGAGACTGGCCCGATTGGGCGCCGGGGTTGAACTGTTCCTGCAAATCGCGGAACGCCTGATCCGACAGGCCCTGTTGCTGGCGCAGCGTATCGGCCAGCCCCTCCATCGCCTCTTGCCCCGGCGACTGGCCGGATTGGCCTTGGGTAACCTGCATGTTTTCCATCATCTGCTGGAATTCCTCCAGCGCCTGCTGTGCCTCGGCCATGCGGCCCTGTTCCATCAACTCCTGAATGCGGTCCATCATGTCCTGCAGATCCTGCTGGGTCATCTGCATGGTGTTCTCGGCACTTTGCTGATCGCCCTGTTCGGGGTTTTCACGCTGTGCCTGTTGCATCTTCTGGCGCAGGTAATCCTGCGTGGCATCGCGCAATTCCTGCATCAGGCGGGCAATTTCCTCGTCACTGGCGTTATTCTTCATCGCCTCGCTCAGGCGTTCCTGCGCCGCACGCATCCGCTCCAATGCGTCACCGACATCGCCATCCTCAAGCAGCACGCCCAGATCCCAGAGCGCCTGAGCAATCTCGTCGCGCTCATTGTCGTCAAGCCCGCCGGTTGCCGTCATCGCCTCAAGCCGGCGCAGGATCACCCGCATCCGCAGATAGGCCGCCTCGGAGCGAAACAGCTTCGGCCCCGGTTTATAGGACACCGCGCGCAACACCTGCACCACGCGCATGGCATTCTGGCGCGACCACAGAAGATCGCGGCGCTGTTCGATCACCGCCGCCGCCAGCGGATTGAAAAACCGCCGCGCCGGAAGCGTCATCTGCATCGGCTCGGCCATGCCCTGCTGGCCAATCGCGTCTTCGACCCGCACATCAAGCAGCACCGGCAGATGCGCCCAAGGGTGCTCTGACAGGTTCTCGATCAGGGTCTCGTCAAACTCCGTTCGATCGCCCGAGATCGGCATCGGCAGGTCAAGCTCGATCGGGGCGCGCCGTTCCGGCTCGACGGCAAGGCCATGACGGCGGTCAACCTGTGCGAGATCGAGCGCGAAAACCGCCTTGCCGCCGGTCACGCCATAATCGTCGCTGGCCTGAAACGGCTGGCTCATCTGGCCGTCAAAGGTGGTCTTGGCGCCTGCTTGCGAAAGCTCGACCATCGGCGCGGTATCGGGCATGGCCTCAACCTGCCAGTGGCGCCCGCCGGGTCCGTCAACGCGCAATTCGCCGCTTTTACGAACCTCGAAGCGATGCTCGCTATCGGTCGCGGCCCCGATGTTCTCGGTCCGGTTCGACACGGTTTCGGCAAGGCTCAGCGCGCCGACCTCGCCATAAAAGCGAAGCGTGATGCGGCTTCCGATCGGCGCGCGCAAGACCTCGTTCTGATCACTCAGGTAAAGGCTTGGCAGGCCGGTATAGGCGGGTGGCTCGACCCAGCCCTCCCATGTGGGGCCGCTGGCCAGGGCCGCGCCCTTGCCGCCGCCCGGCACCATCTGCGCCATTGATCCGGCGCGCCAGACCGAGCCGAACAGTAACGCCATCACAAGGCCCAAAAGCGCGATATAGCGCAGCCCGAACGGGTCTTGCCGCGACAACCTCAGATCGGGTTCGACCGCACGGGCCATGGCCGCGCGCTCCGCCATGCGCGCCTGATGCGCGCGCCACAGGGCCTGTGATCCGGGATCACCCGCGCCCACCGCCTGCGCATCCGCCAGGGCAGCGAGGGGTCGACCGGGCAGGGCCGCATCAAGCCGCGCCAGGGCCTCGGCCCGGCGCGGAAAGCGGAACCGCAGCGCGCCCAGCACCGCGAAAACCACAAGCGCCAGACCGCCCAGCACAAGCACCGACCAGACAACCTCGACCGACGCGAGATCCTGAAGGCCAAGCATGACCATCGCCGCCCCCGCCGCCACAATGCTCCAGACCGGCCAAAACGCCCGCACCAGCCGTTCCGCGATCAACCCCGCCCACGTCAGGCTAAGGGGCCGTCGCAGCCGGGCCAGAACCGGCTTCAGGGGGTTTTGCGTCTCGGGCATGCGTCGCACCATTCCTCGGCCCGACGCGCCAATCGCGTCAGAGCCATTCGGGAATGGTATCTCGATTTATGATCTCGTCAAAGGTCGGTCTGTGCCGAATGACGGCAAATTCATGCCCATGAACCAGAACCTCGGGGATCAGGGGACGCGTATTATACTCGCTCGACATCACCGCGCCGTAAGCGCCGGCACTGCGAAACGCCACCAGATCGCCGCCTTCAAGCGGCGCAAGCATCCGCCCCTTGGCAAAGGTATCCCCCGATTCGCACACCGGGCCGACGACGTCATAAGGCACCGGCTCAACCCCCACCGCAGGCTCGATCAGCGGTACGATATCGTGATGCGCGTCATACATCGCCGGGCGGATAAGATCGTTCATCGCCGCGTCGAGGATCAGGAAATCGCGCCCCTCGCCGGATTTCACATAGATCACGCCACTGACCAGAATACCGGCATTGCCGACCACAAGGCGGCCCGGCTCGATCTCGATCTCACAGCCAAGATGGCCCAGCGTTTCCTTGATCAACCGGCCATAATCGGTCGGCAGGGGCGGTGCCTCATTGCTTCGGGTATAGGGGATCCCCAATCCGCCGCCCAGATCAAGCCGCCGGATATCATGCCCGTCACCGCGCAGCACCTCGGTCAGCTCCGCCACCTTCTCATAGGCCTGACGGAAGGGTTCAAGCTCGGTCAACTGGCTGCCGATATGCACGTCGATGCCGATCACCTCCAGCCCCGGCATCGCGGCGGCTTCGGCGTAAACGGCACGGGCACGGGAAATCGGAATGCCGAACTTGTTCTCGGACTTGCCGGTGGCAATCTTGGCATGGGTCTTGGCATCGACATCAGGGTTGACGCGCACGGTGATCGGCGCCTTCACCCCAAGCTCAAGCGCCACGGCATTCAGCGCCACCATCTCGGGCTCGCTTTCGACGTTGAATTGCCGGATGCCCCCGGTAAGCGCCATGCGCATCTCGTCGCGGGTTTTTCCGACACCCGAAAACACGATCCGCTCGCCGGGCACACCGGCGGCCCGCGCGCGTGCATATTCCCCGCCCGACACCACATCCATCCCGGCCCCCAAGGCCGCAAGCGTCTTGAGAATCGCCTGATTGCTGGCCGCCTTCATGGCATAGCACACAAGATGGTCCATCCCGGCCAGGGCCTCGTCAAACAGCCGGAAATGCCGTTCCAATGTGGCCGTCGAATAGCAATAGAACGGCGTGCCGACGGCGGCCGCGATCTCTGCCACCGGCACATCCTCGGCAAAAAGCGCGCCGTCCTTGTAAAGAAAATGATCCATCGACCTACCCCAAGTGCCGCCCGCCGCGCCCCTGTTCACCGGACCAACGACTGACTTTCATCTTTCCAAAAATACTCAAATTCCGCCCTGCCCGCCGGGTCGTGCCCGCAAGAACAGATAGAGCGGCAAACCGCAACTGACACCGATGCAGAATATCGCCGGGATGGCAACAAGCCCAAGCCACATGCGCCGCCTGACAACCTCGCCCAAAATCCAGACCGTCAGGGCAATCGCCGCAATCGTCAGATCCCAGACAAGCCCGCTCGAGGCCGCATTCGCATGCCAGGCCTCGACCATCCCCATGAGGTCATAGCCATTTTGCCCAAACCACTGCAGGAAATAGATCATCGGATGGATGGCCCCCCAAATGGCCAGCGCCAGAAACAGCCACCTCAAAGATCAAGTCCCATGCCGACGCTCACATTATTGCCGTTGGTGCCGATGCTCACATTGCCCACATCAACGCCAACGCCAACTCCGACCGAGGAATGACCGCTGCTGCCTGCCTTCAGGGTGGTATTCAGCTTGGGCCGCAACGGTTCGCCTTCAACACCGCATCCCGCCAGCGCCAAAAGCGCAAGCGCCACACCGAATAACCGTGTCATCCCAACCTCTCTTTCCAGCGGGCAATCTGTTCGCGCACCCGCACCGGGGCCGTGCCGCCATAACTTTGCCGCGAGGCCACCGAATTGTGCACCCCAAGCACATCATAAACCGATGCGTTGATTTCTCCATGCACCGATTGCATATCCTCAAGGCTAAGGTCCGGAAGATCACAGCCCTTGCCCTCGGCCATCGCCACAAGGCTGCCGGTAACGTGATGCGCATCGCGAAACGGCATGTCCAGCACCCGAACAAGCCAATCCGCCAGATCGGTGGCGGTGCTGAACCCGCTGCCTGCGGCCACTTCAAGGCTCGGGCGGTTGGCGGCCATATCCTTGACCATGCCCTCCATCGCGGCGAGGGCAAGCATCAGGTTGTCGGCGGCGTCAAACACCTGTTCCTTGTCTTCCTGCATGTCCTTGGAATAGGCCAGCGGCAGCCCCTTCATCACCATCATCAGGGCCACATTGGCCCCGAAAACACGGCCCACCTTGGCGCGGATCAATTCGGCGGCATCGGGGTTTTTCTTTTGCGGCATGATGCTTGACCCGGTTGAAAACCGGTCCGACAGCACCACAAAGCGGAACTGCGCGCTGGACCAGATCACCAGCTCCTCGGCCATCCGGCTCAGGTGCATGGCACTGATGCTGGCCGCGCCCAGGAATTCCAGCGCGAAATCCCGATCGCTCACCGCATCAAGCGAATTCGCCGACGGCCGGTCAAAGCCAAGCTCGCGCGCCGTCATCTCGCGATCAATCGGAAAGCTGGTTCCCGCCAGCGCCGCCGCCCCCAGGGGGCATTCGTTCATTCGTGCGCGCGCATCGCGCACCCGGCCAAGATCGCGACCGAACATCTCGACATAGGCCATCATGTGATGCCCCCATGTCACCGGCTGGGCCACCTGCAAATGGGTGAACCCCGGCATGACCCAATCGGCGCCCGCCTCGGCCTGGGTCAAAAGGGCGCGGATCAGCGCCTCAAGCGCACCCGCCACTGCGTCAAGCTGATCACGCACCCAGAGTCTGAAATCCGTCGCCACCTGATCATTGCGCGAGCGGCCCGTGTGCAACCGCCCGGCGGGTTCGCCGATCAGATCCTTCAGGCGGGCCTCGACATTCATGTGGATATCCTCAAGCGCGGTCGAGAACTCGAATGTTCCGCCCTCGATTTCTGACAAGACCGTGAGAAGGCCTTCCCTCATCGCGCTTGCATCACTATCACTGACAATGCCCGTGGCCGCCAACATCGCGGCATGGGCCCTTGAACCGGCAATATCCTGTGCGGCCATGCGCTTGTCGAATCCGATCGAAGCATTAATTGCTTCCATGATCGCATCAGGTCCGGCGGCAAAGCGGCCGCCCCACATCTGGTTCGAGGTCTTGTCAGTCATCGTACACGCCCTTCGGAGGGATTTATGAAAATCATTCGTCAGATCGTCCTTTATATGGCCCTCGCGCTTGGTGCAAACACCAGCTTTGCCGAAGCACCGACAACCGCGACCCTTGAGGCCCTGCGCGACGGCGACATGAAAAAGCTGAATTTCCACAGCGCCCCGCAAACCGTTCCCGAAATCGCCTTTGAACGCGGCGAAGGTGGCACCGGCACGCTGGCCGATTATCGCGGCCAATACATCCTGCTGAACTTCTGGGCCACTTGGTGCGCGCCCTGCCGGGTGGAAATGCCGACGCTGTCGAACCTGCAAACCGCCATGGGCGGCAAAAGTTTCAAGGTCGTGACCATCGCCACGGGCCGCAACGCCCCCACGGCAATGAAAAAGTTCTTTGACGAAATCGGCGTCGAAAACCTTCCGCTGCACCGCGATCCCAAAAGCGAGCTGGCGCGGCAAATGGGTATCTTCGGCCTGCCGATCACCCTGATCATCGACCCCGAGGGCCGCGAGATCGCCCGCCTGCAAGGCGATGCCCATTGGGATTCCGATAGCGCCAAGGCGCTCCTTCAGGCCCTGATTGACGGCACCGGGGCAAGCTAGGCCCGCAAAGTATGGGGAAACCGCCTTCGCAACGCTCTTGCCGGATCGCGTCAAAGCCACTAAAGCCGCCCCATGCTTGATGACAATGACGATATCCATCCGCTGTTTGCCGGGGCGCCCTCAAGCACCGAGTTCAAAAAGCTGCGCAAGCGGATCGTGCGGTATACGCGCGAGGCGATCGAGCAATACGGCATGATCGAACCGGGCGCACGTCACGCCAAAGGCGGGCAAACACCCAAGTGGCTTGTCTGCCTGTCGGGCGGCAAGGACAGCTATACCCTTCTGGCCGTGCTCTACGAGCTGAAATGGCGCGGTTTGCTGCCTGTCGACCTGTTGGCCTGCAACCTTGATCAGGGCCAGCCCGGCTTTCCGGCGACCGTCCTGCCCGAATTCCTGGAACGCATGCAGGTCCCCCACCGGATCGAGTATCAGGACACCTATTCCATCGTCATGGACAAGGTGCCCGAGGGGCGCACCTTCTGCGCGCTGTGTTCGCGGTTGCGGCGCGGCAACCTTTATCGAATCGCCCGCGAAGAGGGCTGTTCGGCGGTCGTTCTCGGCCATCACCGCGACGATATCCTGGAAACGTTTTTCATGAACCTCTTTCACGGCGGGCGACTTGCGACCATGCCGCCGAAACTGGTCAACGAAGAAGGCGATCTGTTCCTCTATCGCCCGCTGGCGCATGTGGCCGAGGCCGATTGTGACCGCTTTGCCCGCGCCATGAACTATCCGATCATTCCCTGCGATCTCTGCGGGTCGCAGGACGGGTTGCAACGCCAGCAGGTCAAGCAGATCCTTGACGGGTGGGAGGCCAATTCGCCCGGCCGCCGTCAGGTGATGTTCCGCGCCCTGATGAATGCCCGGCCCTCGCATCTTCTTGATCCCAAGCTGTTTGATTTTTCCGGGCTCGAGACCAACTCGATAAAAGTTGACGCAAATCCCGAGGCGGTTCCCAAGCTTCGTTAACCGATGGGCGCTAGGCTGATCTGAAAATGGTCAGGATCGGCGATGCATACGTATTTTAAAACCCTGTTTCGGAACGTAAAAATCGGAGTATCGCAGGCCGCGCGCGGGCCACAGTCGCTGGCCTTCGTAGCCGCCTCTGTTCTGGCAGCCTACTGGCTTGGCGCCGCCGCGCTTTTCTTGACGGCCCCCTTGATATTGCTTGCGTTTCACCCCGGCGACCCCACGAACCGCGCAGGGCCCGATACTGGCGACATCGGCCAGATGCGCGAGGAAGTCGAACGCGCTGTGAAAAGGGCACGGAAAAAATCGCTTCGAACGGCATGCATGGCCGTTCAGATCGACGATTTCGATACGCTGTTGAATCGATACGGTCGTGCCACGACCAACCTGATCATCTCTTCCTGTCACAACCGGCTGGCACGCGCGCTGCGCAGTTCGGACCAGCTTTTTGATCTCTCGAATGGCCGGATCGGGGTTCTGCTGGCCCCGGTGCGCCAATTAGGCCTTGAACCGGCCCTTGAACTCGCCGAACGCCTGCAATCCACGGTTCAGGAACCGATTTCCCTCGGCAATACAACAGCATATATCTCGGTATCGGTTGGGCTTTGTCTTGATGGGCATGCCCCCAACGACCCCGGCAAAGCCTTGTTGGACGCCACCCTCACCGCGCTTGACAACGCCTTGCGCCAGGGTCCGTCAAAAGTGCGCGCCTATAGCAGCGGCATGCCTGCCGCCGCCCCCCACCGGGTCGCCGATGAATTGGAGAAAGCCTTTGAGACCGACCAGTTCGTAAGCTGGTTTCAACCACAGATTTCAACCGACACCGGGCAGATCAGCGGCTTTGAGGCGCTGGCCCGTTGGGTTCATCCGCGCGCAGGCCTTATGCTGCCGGCGGAGTTCCTGCCGGTGCTGGCCTTCACCGGGCGGCTGGAACAACTCGGGGACGCGACGCTGCGCAATGCCCTCAGGGCGATTCAGACCTGGGATACCATCGGATTTGACATTCCCCATGTCGGGGTGAATTTCTCGCCTGAAGAGTTGCGCAATCCACAGTTGGCCAAAAAAATAGAATGGGAACTGGACCGCTGCAACATTGCCCCCAAACGCCTCGCGGTCGAGATTCTGGAAACTGTGATCGCCACCTCTCCTGATGATGCCATCACGCGCAATATAAATGCACTGGCCGAAATGGGCTGCCTGATCGATCTGGACGATTTCGGCACCGGCCATGCCTCGATCTCGTCGATCCGCCGCTTTCCCGTCAATCGCCTCAAGATCGACCGGTCCTTTGTGATGAAGGTTGACCGCGATATTGAACAGCAACGCATGATTTCGGCGATTCTGTCGATGGCCGAGCGTCTTGGCCTTGAAACTCTGGCCGAAGGCGTCGAAAGCGCGGGCGAGCATACGATTCTCTCACAGCTTGGCTGCGATCATGTTCAGGGCTATGGCATTGCCCGGCCCATGCCGCTTGATGAAACCCCCGATTGGATCAGCGCACATCAGGCAAAGGTGCACCCTCCACCCGTCATTGGCCGGATTGTGGGCTGATACCTGCGCTGAATCCCCGCGCATGCCGCTGAAAACCCGGATTCCGCTTGACCTTTTGATCCGCACTCTGTTGAACCGCCACTGACATGCAACAACGAAGTGGGCAGTGGTCATGGATGATCAAAACAAGAACCTAATCCTTGCGACTGCGCTCAGTTTCATTGTTATTCTGGTGTGGTTCGTGATGTTTCCGCCACCGGAAACACCCCCAGTCGATCCGAATGCGCCGGTCCCGACCGCCAGCCAGGACACCACCGCCCCGGTGGCAGGCGCCAGCGATGTCGCCACGGCCGAGGCCGCCAGCACCGAAACCGTCGTTGCCGAGGCCAGTGCGCCGCGTCTGACCATCGACACGCCAAGCCTGCAAGGCTCGATTTCCCTTCAGGGCGGGCGCATTGACGAGCTGTTCCTGAAAAACTATCGCGAAACCATCGAACCCGAGTCTGACATCGTCAGCCTGCTGGCCCCGGTCGGCAGCGATGAACCCTATTACGCGCTTTATGGCTGGGCCCCCGGCGCCGGCCTTACTGGCGAGAGCGTTCCCGGCGCCAACACGATCTGGACCGTGCAAAACGGCGAAACCCTGACACCCGACAGCCCGATCACCCTGAGCTGGGACAATGGCGCGGGCCTGAAATTCCTCCGCGAGCTGAGCGTTGACGAGGATTTCATGTTCTCGGTCCGCCAATCGGTTGAAAACACCGGCGCCGCCCCGGTCAGCCTTGCGCCCTATGGCATTCTCGCGCGTCACGGCATTCCGGCAGATATCAAGAAATTCTTCATCCTGCACGAAGGCCTTATCGCCCTGTCCGATGGCGAGTTGAGCGAAATCGACTACTCGGATGTCGAGGAATACACGTTTAACCCCCGCGAAGGGGCCCCCGCCAAGGTGACGCAGGTCGCCGAAGGCGGCTGGATCGGCTTTACCGACCACTATTGGATGGCCACGCTGATTCCGAACCCTGGCATGCCCTATAAGGCCGTCAGCAAATTCGACCCGCAGCGCGGGATTTACCAGACCGAAACCGTGCTTGCGACCCGCACCGTCGCGCCGGGCGAAACCGTAACGGCAGATTCGCGCCTGTTTGCCGGCGCCAAGGAATGGGCGACGATCAAGCAATATCAGGACGAGGAAGGCGTTGACCGCTTTGTTGATTCGATCGACTGGGGCTGGTTCTTTTTCCTGACCAAGCCGATCTTTTCCGTGCTGCACTGGCTCAACGCCGTGATCGGCAACATGGGCTGGGCAATCATCGGGCTGACCCTGCTGATCAAGGCGCTTGTGCTGCCGCTGGCCTATAAATCCTATGTCTCCATGGCGAAGATGAAAGAGCTTCAGCCGCAGATGGAGAAGATCAAGGAGACCGCAGGCGACGACCGTCAGGCCCTGCAAAAAGAGATGATGGCGCTCTACAAGAAGGAAAAGGTCAACCCGGCCTCGGGCTGTTTGCCGATCCTCTTGCAGATCCCGATCTTTTTTTCGCTCTACAAGGTGATCTTCGTCACGCTGGAACTGCGCCATGCGCCCTGGATCGGCTGGATTAAGGACCTTTCGGCACCCGATACCTCGTCGCTTTATAACCTCTGGGGTATTCTGCCTTGGGGCACACCAGAGCCCGGCTCGGTGCTTGCGCTGATCTTCATCGGCATCCTGCCGCTCTGCCTTGGTGTGTCGATGTGGCTTCAGCAAAAGCTGAACCCGGCGCCCACCGATCCGACGCAAAAGATGATCTTTGCCTGGATGCCCTGGGTCTTCATGTTCATGCTCGGCAGCTTTGCCAGCGGGCTCGTGATCTACTGGATCGCGAACAACACGATCACCTTTGCCCAGCAGTACCTGATCATGCGAAGCCAGGGGTATAAGCCGGACGTGTTTGGCAATATCCTCTCAAGCTTCAAGCGCGGTGGGGCCAAGGCCGAGCCGGATCAGAAAAAGTAATGGCAACGGTCAGCGCCATATGGCGCCACCCCATCAAATCGCATGGGCGTGAGGCGCTGACTACCGTGACCCTGACAAAGGGTCAGGCGATGCCGTGGGATCGCCGCTGGGGCGTGGCCCATGAAGCAGCCAGGCTTACGGATGGCACATGGGGCCCTTGCGTCAATTTCTCGCGCGGGTCGAAAACCGCCGCACTGATGGCGATCAACGCCACTTGCGACGAGGCAACCGGTGTGGTGACCCTGAGCCACCCCGACCGCCCCGACCTCGCCTTTGATCCCGACCAGGAGCAGGACAGGTTTCTGACGTGGGTGCGCCCGCTGGTGGATGCCGACCGCGCACAGCCTGCCCGCCTTTTCAAGCTTGAAGGGCGCGGCGTGACCGATACCGATTACCCCTCGGTCAGCCTGCTCAACCTGGCGTCAAACGCCGATCTGGCCGACAAGATGGGCGCGACAGACATCTCTGCCCTGCGCTGGCGGTGCAATCTTCACCTTGATGGGCTGGAGCCCTGGCAGGAATTTGACTGGATCGGCAAAACCCTTCGGATCGGCACCGCAGAACTTACGGTCAGGGAACCGATAAAGCGCTGCCTTGCCACAACCGCGAACCCCAAAACCGGCCTGCGTGATCTGGATACGCTGGCGGCGCTCAACGCGCATTGGGATCATCAGAACTTTGGCATTTATGCCGAGGTCACGACCACGGGCCGGATCACCGTGGGCGACAGCCTTCAGGTGCTATGATGCAGCAGCTTCCCTTTCCCATTGCAGACGAACCCGATCACGCAACATCGGAACTTGGCCGCAAGATGTTTGCCGGCGAGATCGACTTTCTCAAGGGCGTGGTCGATATGTCCGGCCTGCCCCCTGCCGACCGGCTTGAGGTCTGCTTTGCCGGGCGTTCAAACGTCGGGAAATCGACGCTGATCAATGCGCTGACCGGGCGCAAGGCGCTTGCGCGGGCCTCGAACACCCCCGGCCGGACCCAGGAAATCAACTATTTCACCATGGGCGAGAGCCACTATCTTGTCGATTTGCCCGGCTATGGCTTTGCCAATGCGCCGGTTGCGGTGGTGCAGAAATGGCAGGCCCTGCTCAAGCAGTACCTGTCGGGGCGCCAGACCCTGCGCCGGGCGTTTGTCCTGGTCGATGCCCGCCACGGCATCAAGCCGGTCGACGAAGAGATCATGAGTCTGCTCGACAGCGCCGCAGTGACCTTTCAATGCGTTCTGACCAAGACCGACAAGATCAAGGACCGTGACCGCGACGCGCTTTTGACACAGGTGCGCAGCCGCCTGGCCCCGCATCCGGCGGCTTTTCCCGAACTTATCCTGACCTCCAGCGAAAAAGGTGAAGGGATCGCCACCCTGCGCGCCACCATCGCCACGCTGGAATAGCGCCCGTGCGCGGGCACTTGCATGCGCCCTGACTTGCGGGGATAACCGTATGTACCAGGGGACAACAAAATGAAGACAAGAGATATGAATCGCGATTGGATCGCCACCGCCCGCACCCTGTCAGAGGCCCTGCCCTATCTGCAGCGCTATACGGATGCGATTGTCGTCATCAAGCTTGGCGGTCACGCCATGGGCAGCGACGAGGCGATGGATACCTTCGCGCGCGACGTCGTTCTGATGCAACAGGTCGGCGTGAACCCGGTGATCGTGCATGGCGGCGGGCCGATGATCAACCAGATGCTGGACAAGCTCGATATCAAATCCGAGTTCGTCAACGGCAAGCGCATCACCGATGAGGCGACGATGGAAGTGGTCGAAATGGTGCTCTCCGGCCGGGTCAACAAACGCATCGTTCAGGCGATCAACGCCCAGGGCGGCAAGGCGGTCGGCCTGTCGGGCAAGGATGCCGGCATGATCACCTGCGATCCCGCCAGCCCCGATCTTGGCCTCGTCGGCGACCCGACCGAGATCAATATCGATTTTCTTCATACGCTGTTCAACGACGATGCGATCCCGGTAATTGCACCGCTGGGCGCGGGCCGCAATGGCGAGACCTACAACATCAACGGAGATACCGCCGCAGGTGCCATCGCCGCCGCGCTCAAGGCGGACCGGCTCTTGCTGTTGACCGATATCGACGGGGTGCGCGACGCCGAGGGGCATGTCGTGACCGAGCTTACACCGGGGCAAATTCGCCAGATGACCGCAGACGGGGTCATTGCCGGGGGCATGATCCCCAAGACCGAAACCGCGCTTGCCGCGATTGCGGGCGGCGTGCGCGCCGTGGTCATCCTTGACGGGCGCGCGCCCAATGCCACGCTGCTGGAACTGTTCACCGAGCACGGTGCCGGCTCGCTCATCCGCGCGCGCTAGGCCTCTCACAACTGCGTCATTGCGCACCCCGACCTTGTGCGGGGGCGCATTTACGTTAGATTTCAGAGTATGGAAAACCATGCCCTTATCCGCCTGTCTGTGTTCGCGGGTCTCTTTGCCCTTTTTGCGGTGATCGAGGCACTTGCGCCGCGGCGCGCCCGCACCCAACCGCGCAGCACCCGCTGGTTCACCAACTGGGCGATCATCATTCTCGACATGCTGGCCCTGCGCCTTCTGGCCCTCGCCCTGCCGCTTCTGGCCGTGGGCGCGGCACTGGATGCCCAGACAGAGGGATGGGGCGTGATGAATGCGGTCGAGCTGCCGCTCTGGGCGACGGTCGTCGCAACGGTGCTGATCTTTGATTTCGCAATCTGGACGCAACATGTGATCACCCACAAGATCCCGCTTCTGTGGCGCTTTCACCGGGTCCACCATGCCGACCGCGACTTCGACGTGACGACCGCGATCCGGTTTCACCCGGTTGAAATCGCCTTTTCCATGCTGCTCAAGATCGGGCTTGTCTATCTTCTGGGCCCCCCCGCCATCGGTATTGTCCTGTTCGAAATCATCCTGAATGGAACCGCCATGTTCAACCACGCCAATATCCGCCTGCCGCTCTGGCTTGATGGGGTGATGCGGCGGCTGCTTGTCACGCCTGACATGCACCGTGTTCATCACTCCATCATTGTCAAAGAGACGCACTCGAACTTCGGGTTCTTCTTATCTATTTGGGATGTAATCTTTCGCACCTATCGAGCGCAACCAAAACTTGGGCATGATGGTGTCATTATTGGCGTTCCTGAGATAACAGATCGTAGTGAGCAAAGGTTAGATAAAATGTTACGCCAACCTTTCAAAAATTTTACTACAAGCAACTCATCAACCCAGAAATAAACTAGAGAATTTCATGGAATATTGAGTACAACTTTTTGATGAATAAAGTTGTACTCAATAAAATTCGCTCTTTACGTTCACTGCTTATATTGTAAAAAATCTTACTGATGGTATTCCATTCGCCAATCACTATCGGTCAGTGACTACCTGCTCTTTAGACAACAGCGACTAAACCAATACATATTTATGAAGTAGAACTTGCTGATTTCCCGCAATTTGTGCAACTTGCTGAGAGCTTCCAACCATGGACTCTAACTGCTGCTTTGTAAGTTCGCCTTGATCGGAGATTCTTGTGATTGAATTGGTGACATCAGTAGTAGCCCTTGCTTGCTCTTCGGTAGCCACCAATATTAAATTTTTAGATAAGAAAAGGGAAAGACT
>NZ_CAJXIP010000050.1 GCF_913054395.1 uncultured Roseovarius sp. | reverse complement strand
CTTGATTTCGCTGTCCACGCGGGAGGGCACAAGTATGCCGCTCTGCATGTCACGGGCCAGCCGCAGGAATGTACGGGTCAGTTCACCCTCGATCTGGCCAAGGTCGCGCGCCGAGCGCGCCGCCCCCATCCGCGCCATCAGACCCGGCAAATCATAGCGCGCGGCTGGAAGGCCATGACGCTCGACCTCGCCAAGTGTGCGCACGAGTGCCTTGCGGCGGGCCAGATCCTCGGGGCTGGCGCCGGTCCAGATCGGGGCAAACCCGTTTTCCCGGTAAAATCCTGCAATATCACGGTCATCAGAAACAGTTTCAGCCAGTGCCTGCCGGAAGGCTGTGGACTGTGCCACGGCGGGCTGGCTGGTAAAAATTGCAGTCAAACCAAAAGCGGCCGCTGCGATCAGCAGACCAAAATCACGGCGCGTCTTCCCCAAGAACATTTATGACCTTCCCTTAAATCCGGCGTTTCAAAGCATCTCTGTTATACCTCTCCATTTAAGACCCTCTCAATTTTTTCCTAACACTTTGCTGTCAACTTTATGCGCAGGGCCGTGACTGCGGCCAAAATGCAGCGCGGTTCGCGCAATTCGGACACAGCGCCGAAAATTTGCGCGAAAATTTGCCGAAACCCCTTGATGCCCGCACATGACAGAAAATCAGGACTTGGTGGATGATTCTTGATGTGCAATAAAAGTTCACACATCTGGGGATGAAATGGCAAAGCCGCGGTACAGCGGCGTTTATGGTAGGCGACGGGACAGGCGCTAGAGACAATGACGAATGTAAAAAGCTCGCAGAGCATGACGCGGCGCGCGGTATTGGGGGCATTCGCAGCCACAGCAATATCAGCCGCCCCAACATTTTCCAATGCAGCAGGGTTTTTGCGCGGTGCAGGCGATATTCGCCGCCTTCGCATGACATCCCCGCGCACCGGCGAAAAGATGGACACGATCTATTGGATCGAGGGTGAATATCTTGACGAGGCGGTTCGCGAAATCTCGCTTTTCATGCGCGACTGGCGCACCGACGGGGTCAAGAACATCGACACCCGCACGATTGATATCCTTGCTGCAAGCCACAACCTTCTGGACGCGAGCGAGCCCTATACCCTGCTGAGCGGATACCGAAGCCCCAAGACCAACGCGATGCTGCGCCGCCGCTCGCGCGGGGTTGCCAAGAATTCCCGTCACATGATCGGCCAGGCCGCTGACCTGCGCCTTGGAAGTCGCTCGGTCAGCCAGATTTACCGCGCGGGCATTGCCTGTGGCGGTGGTGGCGTTGGGCGCTATTCAAGCAGCAACTTCGTGCATATGGATTGCGGCCCGGTCCGCAGCTGGGGCCGCTAAGGCCCTTTTATTCATCCAGCATAAACGCGAAAGGCCGGTCCAAAAGACCGGCCTTTGTGGTTTTGGGCCTGTAAACAGGTCAGGCGAACTTGGCGTTGCGAGCGGCCTGAAGCCGGGCAAAATCATCGCCCGCATGATAGCTTGAGCGCGTCAGCGGCGAGGCCGACACCATCAGGAACCCCTTGCCATAGGCCGCACGTTCATAGGCGGCAAATTCGTCCGGATGCACGAAACGATCCACCACATGGTGTTTCGGCGTCGGTTGCAGGTACTGACCGATGGTCAGGAAATCGATTCCCGCCGCGCGCATGTCATCCATTACCTGATGCACGGCCTGACGATCTTCGCCCAAGCCTACCATGATGCCCGATTTGGTGAACATGCTCGGATCAATGTCCTTGACCCGCTGCAACAGGCGCAGGCTGTGGAAATAGCGCGCACCGGCGCGCACCTCGGGGTAAAGGCCCGGCACGGTTTCAAGGTTGTGGTTGAACACATCCGGTTTGGCCCTGACCACGACTTCAAGTACTTCGGGGTCACAATGCAGGAAATCCGGCGTCAAAATCTCAATCGTGGTTCCGGGGCTACGGTGACGGATGGCGCGGATCGTCTGGGCGAAATGCTCCGCGCCGCCATCCTTGATGTCGTCACGGTCCACACTGGTCACGACCACATGCTTGAGGCCAAGTTTCTGCACGGCATCCGCCACCCGGCCGGGTTCGAAGGCGTCAAGGTCCTCGGGCGGCTTGCCGGTGGCGATATTGCAAAAGCTACAGGCGCGGGTACAGACCTCGCCCATGATCATCATGGTGGCGTGGCCCTGGCTCCAGCATTCTCCGGCATTGGGACAGCCGGCCTCTTCGCAGACCGTCACAAGCTTGTGCTCGCGCATGATCTTGTGGGTTTCGAAATAGCCTTTGCTGGTCGGGGCCTTTACCCTGATCCAATCCGGTTTCTTCGGCTGGGCATTGTCCGGCCGATGCGCCTTTTCGGGATGGCGCTGGCCGGGGACTTTGAGATCACGCACGAATTTTTCCCCGCGAATGGTTTGGTAACACTCGTCTACCATAATTCATGGCGATGGGAAGTGCCAGTAATGCAAGGCCGTTACCTGGCTGATACATCTGAGTGAAGAGTACCCATCGCATTTACCGAGTGACCCTGGTGTGACCGGCCCGTGTCCTTGCGGATGCGGGCCGCGTAATCTGCGTGGCAAGGGCGGGATGTCACAGGCCCCGTGCCGTGTCGATCAGCGATTGACCGACCGATTGCAAGACCTCTGCCAGCGTGGCAAACCACGCCTCGTTCTGCGAACTTTGGCGCCGCACAAGGGCAATCTGGCGGGCCGGCTCCGGATCTGAAAAGCGCCGCAGATGCATGCCCGGCGCGGTGCGCTGTTCGATCTTGGCGGCAATTTCCGGCATCAGGGTAAGCCCGAATCCCGCCTCGACCAGTCGCGAGAGCGTGGCCAGCGACGACGCCCCCATGTCGATCTGGGCATGACCCCGACCGCGACCGCAAACCTCAAGGGCCTGATCGGTCAGGCAATGGCCGTCCTCCAAAAGCAAGAGCGGGCTTTGGTCGAGCGCGGCGGGGCGCAAGGTCTCGGCGGCGGGGCCAAGGGCGGCAAGCCGCGCTTTGGTGCCTGCCAAAAGAAAACGGTCCTCGAACAGCGGCCATTGATTCAGCCCCTCGGCGGCAATCGGCAGCGCGACGATAGCGGCGTCAAGCTGACCGGTCTGCACCTCCTGGATAAGCTGATCCGTCTTAGCCTCGCGCACCTGAACATCAAGCGAGATGTCACGGCTGCGAAGTGCCTCGAGTGCGGCGGGCAGGATATAGGGCGCGATCGTCGGGATGATTCCAAGCGACAGCCGCCCCGCCAGCCCCTCTTGCCAGCGCGCGGCCTCGGTTAGGGCCTGCATTTCGTCAAGCACGCGGGTGGCATGGGTGAGAATCAGCCGCCCGAACGGCGTCAGAACCACATCGCGCGCCCGCCGCTCGACAAGCTTTTCGCCAAGCGCTGCCTCCATCTCGCGGATTTGCACGGAAAGCGCGGGTTGTGAAATGCTTACCACCTCGGCTGCGCGGCCGAAATTGCGCTGTTCGCACAGCGCGCGAAAGTAACTGAGTTGACGAAGCGTGATGTTCATAGGGGTAAGTTATGCAAATCCCGAAAAACCACAAGACGCGATTATCACATGTGCCGCCATCCCGCAGGCTTGCGATGGCGGGCCGCTGGCCTATGCTGGGGCGAATTCCGCAAAAAGGACGCCAGGCGCGATCATGGACAGGCAAGCAGAACCGGGCAGCGACTCTCCGCTTGGGCGGACACAGGAGTATCTCAAGCAGATCGTGTTTGGCGGCACCGACGGCATCGTCACCACATTCGCGATCGTGGCGGGGTTTGCGGGAGCACAGGCCGAGGGCGTGGCCCAGATCGGCGGGTTGGCGGTTCTGGTGTTCGGCCTTGCCAACCTTTTTGCCGATGCGGTCAGCATGGGGCTGGGGGAATTCCTGTCGCTGCGCGCACAGCACGATCTTTACCGCTCGCGCCATGCCGCGCGCCTGCGTGATCTGGCCAGCCACCCTGCAAGGCAAACCGCGATGATGGCAGATATTCTGCACGCGCGCGGCCTGACGGGTGAAGAGGCAATGACGACCGCGACCATCCTGTCACGCCATCCCGGCGCGATGACCGAACTTATCCTCAACTACAAGATGGGTTTGCGTGATCCCAAGGTTGAAAGCCCTGCCCTGAACGGGATTTTCACCTTTGCGGCTTTTGTCACCTTTGGCGTCATACCGCTGGTGCCCTACCTCTTGGCCGATGCCACGCCGACAACCACCGTCTGGTCGGTGGCGGCCACTCTTGTGTCTCTGCTGTTGCTGGGGTTTCTGCGCTGGACGGCAACCGGCGAGCGGCTTTTGCGCACCCTCGGCGAGACCGTGCTTGTGGGCACGGTCTGCGCGTCGGTGGCCTTTGTGGTGGGGGCGCTGGTCGGGGGTTAGCCGATCATCCCGCCCGCCTCGCCCAGACCGGCATAATGCCGTTTGAGCCGCTGCAAGGCGATCCGCAGCACGATTTTTCCCGATCGCGCCGACCAGCCCATTTTCCTTTCCGCCCGTTCAAGCCCTTCCAGATAGCAACAGCACCGCAGCACAACATCGCCAAGCCCCGGACCAAGGTCGCGCAATGCCCCCGCGACCCGCGCGCGGGCCGCATCCGCGCCATAGCCCGGAGCCACCGTACCGCCGCTCTGATCGTCGACGCAGGTCAGGAAACGATCCCAGTTCTGCGTGGTGCGCGGCGCCATATGCGACAGTTCGAAATCTTCGCGAAGACGCTCGCCTACACGCACGAGATCATCGCTCAGAAACGGAGTTCCGTCCTTGTCGCGGCGCCGCGCAAGCGCGATCAGCGGCGTTTCGGTCAACCCATAGCGCATGCGCTTGCCGACCGCCGCCTTTTGGGCGCTTGGGGCGTCTGCGTCCTGACCGATCTTGCCATCGGCAAAGCCCGAAGCCTCGTTTTCGGCCTCTGCCAGCATCGCCCCAAGTGCGCTTCGTCCGGCGGCGGTGACATGATAGCGGGCAATCCGGCCAGGAACTTCGCAGGCGATCCAATGCTTGAGGGCCATCGCCTCGGCCACCTCGCGATCGACGACAGCCATGCGCGAGGGCTGTCCGCTGCCGGTGTCGCGCACCACCACCGCCTTGTCCATGCCCACAGAGACCGCAAGAACCGCGCCGACCTCGCACAGGCGGCGCAAGACACGCCGGGCTTCGGATTTCAGGCGCGTCTCGCTCAGGGCTGTGTCGTCGTCGGGCAACTGTCTGGTCTGGCTTGTCATTTTGGCCTCCTTGGTAGGGAAACCGGCAATCTTTAAGTGTGACACCTGTTGGCCGAGGCGGCGCAGCGCCTCATCGACCAGTAAATCGTCGCGGCGTGTTTCGAACATCCGGATCTGACGCAGCACGGTTGAGGCATGCCGCCCCGCCCGCCGCGCCAGCGCACGGATCGGCGTACCGGTTTCGGTATGGGCAAGGTAATGCAGTGCCGCCTCAGGCACCCAGGATGGCACCTGTTGCAAATCTTGTTTTGGTGCACATCCCTCGCGCATTTTCCACCCCTTACAGTCAGCCACGACATGCCCGGGAAACGGCCCGGCATTTATCCACAGAATTACACACAACCTAAACGGGCAAAGATTACCGGTTCGTTAATCGTTTCCGGAAAATCAACCATTGTTGACAATTCGTAAACAAATCCGAACGCCTGCGCGCGGAGTCAGGGGGACAACGCAACATCGATCACACCCGTGCAACTAAGGAGGCAATCAACCTATGGGAGCATAAAGAGATGAACGATATTCTAACGACGCTTGACCGCCTGCGCCGCCCTCCCCTTTTGATCCGTGCCGCGCGCATCGGGGTGTCGGATTATCATCGCGGGCCACATCTGCGCCGCCATCTCGGTTTTGGTGCCCTGCCGCGCAGCGGTGCCGCCCTTGTCCGGCTCGTCGAGATCGAGGCCGAACTTGAGCGCGACAGAAAACAGCGCGCGGCGGGATATTCCGCCGCGCGCCATGTGGATGTTCTTATCGCGATGATGGGCGAGGCGCGGCTGATGCGCGCCACCCGCCTTGCGAGCGTTGTTTAACTGAACGCGTCGGGCATCGATTCCTTCTTGGTGGCCACAAAGGCCTCCAGGGCTTCGGCAATCGCCGGGTCAAGCGGCGGTTGCTGATAATCCCCGAGCATCTTCTTGACCCGTGCATTCGCCAGCGTCATGGTATCGCGCTCGCCCTCTTCGGCCCAGGTCTCAAACGGTTTGTAATCGAACAGCTCACTGCGCCAGAAGGCGTTCTTGAAATTCGCCTGGGTATGGGCGCAGCCAAGGTAATGGCCGCCGGGGCCAACCTCGCGGATGGCATCCATCGCCTGGGCGTTTTCATCGGTCTCGACGCCACGTGCGAGGTGGTGCAGCGTCCCAAGCTGATCCGCATCCATCACGAATTTCTCAAAGCTGGACACAAGCCCGCCCTCAAGCCAGCCACAGGAGTGCAGCATGAAGTTCACCCCGGCCATCAGCCCGACATTCAGGCTGTTGGATGTTTCATAGGCGGCCTGCGCATCCGGCAGCTTCGAGCCATTGAACGATCCCGACGAGCGATACGGCAGGCCAAGGCGGCGTGCAAGCTGACCGGCGCCATAGGTGATATGCGCGGCCTCGGGGGTGCCAAAGGTCGGCGCCCCCGAATTCATGTCGATCGAGGTCACGAAGGCGCCCATGATCATCGGCGCGCCGGGGCGGATCAGCTGGCTATAGGCGATGCCGGCCAGAGCCTCGGCCAGAACCTGCGTCAGTGTGCCCATCACGGAAACCGGCGCCATCGCGCCGCCAACGATGAAGGGCGACAGGATACAAGCCTGGTTGTTCTGCGCATAAACCTCAAGCGAGCCCATCATCACATCGTCAAAGGTCATCGGAGAGTTGACGTTGATCAGGCTGGTCATCACCGTGTTGTCCTGCACGAAGTCCTTGCCGAACAGGATGCCGCACATGTCGACGCTGTCCTGAGCGCGGCTTGGTTCGGTGACCGATCCCATGAACGGCTTGTCCGACAGGGTCATATGGGCATGCAGCATATCAAGGTGACGCTTGTTCACCGGGATATCGGTCGGCTCGCAGACGGTCCCGCCCGAATGGTGAAGCCATTTCGACATATAGCCCAGCTTCACGAATTTGCGGAAATCGTCCATCGTGGCATAGCGACGGCCACCTTCCATGTCGCGCACGAAGGGCGGGCCGTAAACCGGCGCAAGCACAAGTGACTTGCCGCCGATTTCGACCGTGCGCTCGGGGTTGCGGGCGTGCTGGATGATGCGTGATGGCGCCGTCGAGCAAAGCTTGCGGGCAAGGCCGCGCGGGATGCGCACGCGCTCGCCGGTGACATCCGCACCGGCATTGCGCCAGCGCTCAAGGGCCGCCGGATTGTCGACGAAATTCACGCCGACCTCTTCAAGAATGATGTCGGCGTTGGTCTCGATGATCTCAAGCGCCTCTTCGGTCAGAACCTCGAAATTGGGAATGTTGCGCTCGATATAACGCGCGGTCTCGACGCTTACGGCGGTGCGTTCGGCGCGCCGTGCAGCCCCGCCGCCACCCCGTGCCCGTCTGCCGCGTACTTCTGCTTCTGCCATGATTGCGCCCTCTATATGGTCAATTGCTAACGCTAAATCGCCCGCCGATACGGCAGGGGTTGTCCTGTAATACCGTTTCGCCCAGCCGCGCCACGAGAGGATTCCGGCGAATGCGGGGAAAAAGCGACATTCCCCGAACTCGATGGCACCCTGCCCCATGAAAATGATGAATCCCATTGTGATGATTCCGCAGCGGTTTGATTTTATTTGCCCACGGTCGCGTCAGGGGCTGGCAGATCCGGAGGCAATTTGCGCTATTGCAAGAAAAAAACTTATGCTCTGAAGGGACAGTAACGATGAAGGCGATGTTTGATCGCGGGGCCAAGGCCTGCGCTGTGCTGGGGCTTTGCCTGTTCAGCACGCCCGCATTTTCGACCAACGGATATTTTGCCAATGGCTATGGCGGCAAATCCAAGGGCATGGCGGGGGCTGGTGTGGCCGTGTCCACCGGCGTTCTCGGCATGGCGCAGAACCCGGCCACCGGGGTCGAGGTCGGCAATGCCGCTGGCTTTTGCCTGACCACCTTCGCGCCGGATCGCACCGTCCGTATCGCCCCCGGCGGGCCGCTGACGGCGGGAACGCACAAGAGCAAAAACGACGTTTTCCTGATTCCCTGTGGCGGCGCCAACTGGGCCCTTGACGAACGTTCATCGCTTGGGGTTTTCGTCTTTGCCAATGGCGGGATGAATACCGAATACAAGACCAACTTCTTTTCCGGCCTCGGCGCCGGATCGGCGCCTTTGGGCGTCAACCTGGAACAGGCTTTTGTGACGGTCAATTACGCCCGCAAGGTCAGTGATCAGCTAACCCTCGGGATTTCGCCGATCCTTGCGGTGCAGCGTTTCAAGGCTACCGGGCTTGAGGCGTTTTCCGGTCTCTCGATTGCGCCCGGCAATGTCACGAACCGTGGCCATGACTGGTCCACGGGGCTGGGGTTCAACCTTGGTTTGCTATACGAGGCGAACGCGCAATGGACCTTCGGGGCGGCCTATCGCAATCGCATCCAGATGTCGTCGTTCAGCAAATATCGCGGGCTTTTTGCCGGTGGCGGCGATTTTGACGTGCCGGCCATCCTGACGCTTGGGGCGGCCTATACCCTTGCAAATCAGCCTAAATTGACCATCACCGGCGAATATCAGCGGATTTATTACGGTGATGTGAAAGCCATCGCGAACACAAGCGCCCCGCCACAAGGCCCGCTTGGCGCCACCAATGGCGTCGGCTTTGGCTGGAAAGATGTCGATGTCCTGCGTCTGGCCGCGCTCTATCGTCAGAGCGACCGCCTGACGCTGCGCACCGGGATCAGCTATTCCACCGAATTCACCAGCAATCGCGAGGCGGTGATCAACACCATCGCGCCTGCCGCGCCCCAATGGCATGCCTCTTTCGGCGGCAGCTACAAGATCAACGACCGCTGGGGATTCACCTTTTCCTATACCCATGCGTTTGCAAACAGCATCACCGGCGTGAATCCGGCGCTGACCGGCGTGGCTCAGCCCGTACGCCTCAGAATGCGTCAGCACGAGATCGCAACCGGCCTCAGCTACCGTTGGTAAGACGCGGCTTTCTCTTGCGCAAAACGCGGGTGCGCTATACGAGGCGGTCATGAGCCAGATATCCCATGACCGCCTCTTGATTATAGACTTTGGCAGCCAGGTAACGCAGCTGATCGCGCGTCGCCTGCGTGAGCTGAATGTTTATTGTGAAATCCACCCCTATCAGAACGTCACCGACGCCTTCCTGACAGAGTTTGCGCCCAAGGCCGTGATCCTGTCGGGCGGCCCGTGCAGCGTGATCGACGAAGGATCGCCGCGCCCGCCCGCAAGCGTATTCGACCTTGGCGTGCCGATCCTCGGGATTTGCTATGGCCAGCAGGTGATGATGCAGATGCTTGGCGGCAATGTCGAACGCGGCGATGGCACCGCCGAGTTTGGCCGCGCCTATGTCACCCCGACCGAGGATCGCATTCCGCTGCTCAACGGCTGGTTCCTTGAGACCCGCGAACAGGTCTGGATGAGCCACGGCGACCACGTGAGCAAGATCGCCCCCGGCTTTGCTGTCTATGGCACCTCGCCGAACGCGCCCTTTGCGGTCACCGCCGATCTCAACCGCAATTTCTTTGCCGTGCAGTTCCACCCCGAGGTGCACCATACCCCGAACGGCAAGACGCTCTATGAAAACTTCGTCCGTCTGGCCGGGTTCACTGGCGACTGGACCATGGGCGCCTATAAGGAAGAGGCAATCCGCATCATCCGCGAACAGGTCGGCGACAAACAGGTGATCTGTGGCCTCTCGGGGGGCGTCGATAGTTCGGTGGCCGCCGTTCTGATCCACGAGGCGATCGGCGATCAGCTGACCTGCGTCTTTGTCGATCACGGTTTGCTGCGTCTCAACGAGGCCGACGAAGTCGTCTCGATGTTCCGCGACAACTATAACATCCCGCTGATCCACGCCGATGAATCAGAACTGTTCCTGGGTGAGCTTGAAGGCGTAAGTGACCCGGAAACAAAGAGAAAGATCATTGGCCGCCTGTTCATCGACGTATTCCAGAAATACGCCAATCAGATCGAGGGCGCCGAGTTTCTGGCTCAGGGCACGCTTTACCCCGACGTGATCGAGTCGGTCAGTTTCTCGGGTGGCCCGAGCGTCACCATCAAGTCGCACCACAATGTCGGCGGCCTGCCCGAAAAGATGGGCCTCAAGCTTGTCGAGCCGCTGCGCGAACTGTTCAAGGACGAGGTCCGCGCGCTTGGCCACGAACTTGGCCTGCCCGCCAGCTTTATCGGACGCCACCCGTTTCCGGGGCCGGGTCTTGCCATTCGCTGTCCGGGTGAGATTACCCGCGAAAAGCTTGAGATCCTGCGCAAGGCCGATGCGGTCTATATCGACCAGATCCGCAAGCACGGGCTTTACGATGACATCTGGCAGGCCTTTGTCGCCATCTTGCCGGTGCGCACGGTTGGCGTGATGGGCGACGGGCGAACCTATGACTTTGCCTGCGCCCTGCGCGCGGTGAATTCGGTCGACGGCATGACGGCGGATTACTATCCGTTCAGCCACGAGTTCCTTGGCGAAACCGCCACCCGGATCATCAACGAGGTCAAGGGCATCAACCGCGTCACCTATGACGTGACCAGCAAACCGCCCGGTACGATTGAGTGGGAGTGAGCGGCGGATATCAACACCGCGTTTGCGGGCGAACCTTCTGTTTTGGGGATGCCCACAGCGCACTGGCACCGCTGTACCAGGACAGGAGATAGCATGCCCCTTAAAGAATATCTCGATCAGAAGTTAATGGACCGCGGTCGTATCTCCCAGAAAGCCGTCGCGCAGTCCGACGTCAAAGAGCTGACCAATGATTTTCGAGCCGCCTACACCCCGGCGCGTCTGGTCCGCATTGGTGGTGATGGCGACGGCGGGTACATGATGCCCGACGATTTTGACGGGATCACCCATTGCTTTTCACCCGGCGTAGCTGAATGACCATCGCCTCGGTGCCGCCATCCACCGATCCGCGCGCCGTTTTGCGAGCGGCGCTTTGGATGCTGGGCGCGGTGCTGGCGTTTTCCTCGATGGCGGTGGCGGGCCGTGCGGTCAGTTTCGAGCTCGATACATTCGAGATCATGATGTACCGGAGCATGATCGGCCTTGCCCTCGTCGTGCTCGTCGGGGGCATGACAGGTCATTATCGTCAGATCACCAGCCGCAGTCCGGGCGCGCATCTGATCCGCAACCTGTTTCACTTTTCTGGTCAGAACCTCTGGTTCTACGCGATCACGGTGATCCCCCTTGCGCAGGTCTTCGCGCTTGAGTTCACCGCCCCGCTCTGGGTGCTCGTACTCTCGCCGCTGGTGCTTGGCGAACGGCTGACGCGCATGCGCGTGCTGGCGGCGGTCATCGGGTTCATCGGAATTCTTGTCGTTGCGCGGCCAAGCCCCGAAACCCTGAGCCTCGGCACCATGGCCGCCGCTGCCGCTGCGGTCGGCTTTGCCGGTTCGATCCTGTTCACCAAGCGTCTGACCCGCAGTGAGACACTGACCTGCATCCTGTTCTGGATGACCCTTAGCCAAAGTGTCTTTGGCCTGATCTGCGCCGGGATAGACGGTGATATCGCCCTGCCCTCGCTGCCCTCGACGCCTTGGCTCGCGGTGATCGCCTGCGGCGGGCTGACGGCGCACTTCTGCCTGACCACGGCGCTGTCGATTGCCCCGGCCACCCTTGTAAGCCCGGTCGATTTCACCCGCCTTCCGCTGATCGCGGTGATCGGCCTGCTGGTCTATAACGAGCCGATTGACGCGATGGTCATTCTTGGAGCGTTGATCATTTTCGGGGCGAACTATTTGAATTTATGGTCGGAAACGGCAAAAAGACGCTGATCGTCCCACATTTCGGCCTTGATGTGTGACCAACGGGCCACCACACCCTTCCCTGACGTCAGTGACGCCGCGTCAAAGATTGACCGATGCATTTCAGCCTATAAACATCCGCTAACTTCTGGAGGAGCGGAATAATGACTAAACTCACACTCGCCGCCATCACGGCTTTTTTGGCGGCTGCAGGCTCGGCAAATGCCGGCGAGATTGAACGCCGGGGCGACCCATCGATGCTTTTGTTCGTCGAAGGTAAAAACTATGTGGAGGTTTCCGCATCAACTGTTCAACCCAGCGTTTCCGGTGCGCCGCGAGGTGTGCCAACCGGCCCGACTGGCAATATTCAGGAAGGGTATCAATCGTTCGCGGGTGGCTACAAACATCAGTTGAATGAAAAGGTTGCTCTGGCCTTCGTCATCGACGAACCTGTTGGGGCTTCGGTAAATTACAACAGACCCGGCGCGTTTTTCAGCGGATCGAATGCAGAAGTGAACTCTATCGCCTTTACCGGGTTGGCCAAGTATCAGGTCAATGACCAGGTAAGCGTATATGGCGGTCTGCGCTACATGGGCCTTAGTGGAAACATTCTGGTTATTTCGCCGGCCACAGGCGGCAGCCCCGTGGCGCCACCTGCACCTTATACCCTCAACGTGGATAAGGATTATCAGTTCGGCTATCTTCTGGGCGCGGCCTATGAAATCCCCAGCATCGCAATGCGCGTCGCGCTGACCTATGAATCCAAAACCGAGCATGATTTCAACGACAACAACGGGACACCCTTTGAAGTAGAAATCCCGCAGGCCTTCACGCTACACGCTCAATCCGGCATTGCCGCAGATACGCTGCTTTTCGGCTCTGTCAAATGGCGGGAATGGACGAAATTCAAGGTCCAACCGGCCGATTTCTTCCAGTTTAGCCCTGCCCCTGTAAATGTGCCTATTGCCAGTGGCACCAGCGATGTCTGGACCTATGAACTTGGTCTGGGTCGCAAGTTTAATAAAAACTGGAGTGGTGCCGCCATTCTGGGATATGAAAAGGATGAAGGCGATGTCGTCGGCAACCTTTCAGGCAAGGATGGCTATATCAGCTACGGGCTGGCGGTCACCTATGAAACCGAGGCCCTGAAAGTCACCACCGGTATTCGCTATTTTGATATAGGCAACGCGAACACCTCGGTATCAAGCTTTTCGAACAATGATGCCATTGCGTTCGGCACCAAGGTCGGGTTTAAATTCTAAACGCCCGTCGTAAGCAGGATCAAACCCCGTCCGTAAATCGGACGGGGTTTTTCGTGGCCCAACGGGGCTTTGGATTTGACCCGCCCCGCATCCCTTTGTACGACGATGCCAAAGGGGACCGGCGATGATTTACACTTCGGCAGAGGACTGGCAGGCGGCGACGCATAAACGGGTGCTGTTTTACGGCATGTCCGGCCTTGGCAAGACGTATCTGTCAAACATGCTGCGCGAGGGCGGCGACTGGTTTCACTATTCAATAGATTACCGTATCGGCACGCGCTACATGGGCGAGCTGATTGCCGATAACGCAAAGGCCCATGCCATGCAGGTGCCGTTCCTGCGCGACCTGTTGTTGACGGATTCGATCTATATCGGCTCGAACATCACGTTTCATAATCTCGCGCCGGTCTCGACCTACCTCGGCAAACCGGGTGATCCGGCCAAAGGCGGCCTGCCGATTGACGAATACCGCCGTCGCCAGGAACAGTTCCGCCAGGCCGAGATCTCGGCCCTGATGGATACCGCGCATTTCATCCACCGCGCCGGGGCGCTTTATGGCTATCCGAATTTCATCTGCGATACCGGCGGGTCGATCTGCGAATGGGTCGAGGGCGATGATCCCGATGATCCGATCCTGACCGAGCTGTCGCAGCATTGCCTGTTGATCTATATTGAAGGCAACGAGGCGCATACCCGCGAACTTATCCGCCGGTTTGACCGCGCGCCCAAGCCGATGGCCTATCAACCCGAGTTTCTGGATCGCGCCTGGGCTGAATACCTGGATGAAAACAACGTTCAGGCTGATAAAGTTGATCCTGACAGCTTTATCCGCTGGACCTATGCGCGCGCGCTTGCCCACCGCCAGCCGCGCTATCGCGCGATGGCGCCCTGGGGCGTCACGGTCTGTGCCGATGAGGTCGCGACGGTCAAAACCCCCGCCAATTTCGATCGCCTGATCGCGACAGCCCTTGAGCGCCGCGCTGATACGCCTATCTAACACCTTCACCGCCAAGAAAGCCCTAACCGATGCCAATCAAGATCCCCGCCGACCTGCCTGCCTATGACGTGCTTACGCGCGAAGGCGTCATGGTCATGGACGAGGATCAGGCCGCCCGTCAGGACATTCGCCCGCTGCGGATCGGGTTGCTCAACCTGATGCCGAAGAAAATCCAGACCGAGAACCAGTTTGCCCGGCTGATCGGCGCGACCCCGCTTCAGATCGACCTGCAACTGATCCGTATGAGCGAGCATCAGGCCAAGAACACCGCCGCCGAACATATGGAAAGCTTTTATCGCACCTTTGAAGAGGTCGAATCCTCGGGCGACAAATTTGACGGGCTGATCATCACCGGCGCACCGATCGAGCATCTGGATTTCGACGCCGTCACCTATTGGGCCGAACTTGAGCGGGTGTTCGAGTGGACCCAGACCCATGTGCATTCGACCTTTGGCGTCTGCTGGGGTGGGATGGCGATGATCAACCATTTTCACGGTGTGAAAAAGCATATGCTGGACCACAAGGCCTTTGGCTGTTTTAGGCATCGCAACCTTGTGCCTTCCTCGCCGTATTTGCGCGGATTCTCCGACGATTGCGTGATTCCGGTCAGCCGCTGGACCGAAATGCGTCAGGACGAGATTGAGGCGGCGGATGGTCTGACCACGCTGTTGTACAGTGACGAGGTCGGCCCCGCCCTGGTCGAGGATCCGGGCCACCGCGCGCTCTATATCTTCAACCACTTTGAATATGACAGCGACACCCTCAAGCAGGAATATGACCGCGACATAGAAGCGGGCACACCGATCAACATGCCCTGCAATTATTATCCGGGCGATGATCCGTCAAAGGCGCCGCTGAACCGTTGGCGCAGCCATGCCCATCAACTCTATGGCAACTGGATCAACGCGATCTATCAGTCGACGCCGTTTGATATGAATGACATTGGCCGTTAAATCCCTCGTGATCATCGCGCTGCTGCTGGCCGCCCTGTGGGCCTATGCCCAGCACCGCGCCCGCACGCAAGAGGCCCGCGCCGAAGCCGCCTTCCCCCCCGAGGGGCAGATCATCCGGGTTGACGGCCACGCCGTACATGCGGTGATCATGGGGCCCGATGATGCGCCCGATCTGGTGCTGCTCCACGGCGCCTCGGGCAATACCCGCGACATGACCTTTGACCTGGCACCGAAACTTGCCCGTGACTTTCGCGTCATCGTGTTCGATCGCCCCGGCCTTGGGTATACCGCGCGGATCAATCACAGCGGCGCCACCATCACAGAGCAGGCCGACCTGTTGCAGAAAGCCGCGCAACAGCTTGGCGCGGAACGCCCCATTGTTCTTGGCCACAGCTATGGCGGCGCAGTCGCCCTTGCCTGGGCGGTGACGCGCGCGCAAAACATCTCCGGGCTGGTCATGTTGGCGGGGGCCGCCAAGCCATGGGATACCGGGCTTTCGACCTATTACCGGGTTCTGTCACACCCTGTCCTCGGGCCGCTGGTGATCCCCTTCCTGACCGCCTTTGTCGACAATAGCCGGGTTGAACAGACCGTCGGTGAAATATTCGAGCCACAGACCGCCCCCGATGGGTATTTGCACCATATCGGCGCCGGTCTGACCCTGCGCCGCGACAGCCTGCGCGCCAATGCCTTGCAACGCGCCAATCTTCTTGCCGAGGTAGAGGCGATCCATACCCGATACGGCGAGATCGACCTGCCGGTCGAAATCCTTCACGGAACCGCAGACACCACCGTGGGCCTGCATATCCATTCCGAACCCCTGTCGCGCCAGATAGACGGATCGGTCCTGACGCCCCTGCCCGGCATCGGACATATGCCCCAGCATGCAGCCCCCGCCGAGGTGATTGCCGCCATCCACCGCGTCGCCGCCCGCGCGCAATTGCACCCCGCCCGCTGAGCGGCCATAGTGATTTAAAACATTAACGAGGCCCCGACCATGGATCTGCCCTTTGACGGCGCGATCAGCGCTTTTTTCGAAAACGACGTTCCCGACGATATCCGCAACGAAATCCGTCGCGCGGACAAGGGCGATATACTGGGCAATGACTTTCCCTATTCCGAACGCATGCCGCGCAAGGCCTATGAAAAGGACCTGGAAAAGCTTCAGATCGAACTGGTCAAACTTCAGGCCTGGGCGCGCGAAAGCGGCGCGCGGGTTGTCTGTGTTTTCGAGGGCCGCGATGCGGCCGGCAAAGGCGGCACGATCAAACGGTTTCGCGAGAACCTGAACCCCCGTGGTGCACGCGTCGTCGCCCTGCCGAAACCCTCGGACACCGAGGCCACGCAATGGTATTTCCAGCGCTATATCGACCATCTCCCGGGCGGAGGCGAAATCGTGTTCTACGACCGAAGCTGGTACAACCGGGGCGTTGTGGAAAAGGTATTCGGGTTTTGCACGAACGAACAGCGCGAGCATTTCTTTGCCCAGGTGCCGGATTTTGAACGGATGCTGGTGGACGAAGGCATCTACCTGTTCAAATTCTGGCTCAACGTCGGGCGTGCCGAACAGCTTCGCCGGTTTCTTGGCCGCGAAAACGATCCGCTCAAGCAATGGAAGCTAAGCTGGATCGACGTCGAGGGCCTTAGGAAATGGCAGGACTACAGCACCGCCATCTCCGAAACCCTGACCCGGAGCCATAGCGATCACGCGCCCTGGACTGTGATCCGCGCGGATGACAAGCGCCGCGCGCGCCTTGCAGCGATCCGTTCTGTGCTGACCTCGATCGACTATGCCCGCAAGGACAGCCGCGCCATCGGCGCGCTTGACCCGGCCATCGCCGCCGGGCCAGAGATATGGAATGGCTAAACAGGGTTATCATCATGGCAATCTGCGCCAGACGCTTGTCGATGGCGCGCTGACCCTGATCGAAACCAAGGGCCCGGCCGGGTTTACCCTGTCACAGGCCGCCAAGAGCGCGGGCGTGACGCCTGCCGCTGTCTATCGCCATTTTGCCGGGCGCGACGATCTGATTTCCGAGGCCGCGCGCCAGGGCTATGTCCTGTTTGCCGACCGGCTTGAAGCCGCGGCAGGGACCGCGCCCCGTGGTGCGGCTCGGATTCACGCGCTTGCCCGCGCCTATCTTGCCTTTGCCCGAAGCAACCCTGGCCACTACATCGCCATGTTCGAAAGCAACGTCGACATTGATCGCCAACCCGAACTGGCACGGGCCGCCGGGCGCGCACGTGCCCTCATGCATGCCGCCTGTGATGCGCTCTGCCCGCAGATTGCCCCCGAGCGCTGCCCCGAGGCAAGCCTGCTGAACGCGCATATCTGGGCGCTGAGCCATGGCGTCGTCGAGCTGTTCCTGCGCAATTCGGCAGGTTTGTCCGATCACGCCGCACCCGAGGACATGCTTGAGGCGGGGCTTTCCACCTATTTGCGGGGTCTCGGTGTCAACGCCTAGGGCATAGTATCCGTGCGAAAAACGAAAAAGCGCAGCCCTGGGCTGCGCTTTTCCAATCTGGGAACCACGGTAACGTGGCTGTATCGCTTAACGCTTCGAGAACTGGAAGCTCTTGCGCGCTTTGGCCTTGCCGTATTTCTTACGTTCCACAACGCGGCTGTCGCGTGTCAGGAAGCCAGCGGCTTTCAATGCGCCACGCAGCGAGGGATCATAAAGCTGAAGCGCTTTCGAGATGCCGTGCTTGACCGCACCGGCCTGACCCGAAAGACCACCGCCCTTGACGGTTGCCATGACGTCGAACTGATCTTCGACACCGGCCACGGTAAAGGGCTGGCGCAGGATCATCTGCAACACGGGACGCGCAAAATAAACGTTCATTTCACGACCGTTGACAACGACCTTGCCGGAACCCGGCTTGATCCAGACGCGGGCGACCGCATCTTTCCGCTTGCCAGTGGCATAGGAACGGCCAAGTTCGTCACGAACCTGTTCATGGGTCACCACGGTTTCGGCCACGGCGGCAACGCCGTCTGCGATCGATTCCAGACCTTCGAGGGATTTGATTTCGTCAGCCATCAGTATGCCACCCGCGTATTCTTGGAGTTCATGGATTTGACATCCAGCACCGCGGGGCTCTGGGCCTCGTGGGGGTGCTCGGAACCTGCATAGACGCGCAGGTTGGTCATCAGCGTGCGCGACAGGCGGTTGCCCGGAAGCATGCGCTTGACGGCCTGCATCACGACGCGCTCGGGGTATTTCCCTTCCAGGATCTGGCCCGTGGTGCGCGACTTGATACCACCGGGGTGGCCGGTGTGCCAATAATTCGGCTTTTCGCGCTTGTTGCCGGTCAGTTGTACCTTGTCGGCATTGATGACGATCACGTTGTCACCCATGTCCATGTGGGGGGTAAAGCTGGCCTTGTGCTTGCCGCGCAGGCGAACGGCGATGATCGAGGCAAGACGACCAAGAACAACGCCTTCGGCGTCGATCAGGATCCATTTCTTGTCGATATCTGCCGGGGTAGCAGAGAATGTTTTCATTTCAGGCAAAACCTTGTGCTTGATCTTTGGTCTTGATCAGTCTCGGCCGCGATTGGGCGGCGCTGATACGATGGGCGGTTTATAGACGCTTTAAACACCACGTCAACCATCATTCGCCCAATAAAACATAGCAAAAACAAAGCATTACAAATTGGGTAATATAATACCCCACATAGCCCGACGATTTCCCCGCAACTGCGGCCCGCCCTAACCTACTTGGGCGGGATCGCATAGGTCAGGCTGGCGCGCGCCACCGGCTCGGCCATGCCCTCGGAAAAGATCAGCGTTTCACCCACCGACAGGCTCCGCCCAAGCTTGAGCAGGCGACATTCGGCAATAAGGTCGACACCTGCCGCCGGTTTTCTCATGAAATCAATGCTGCAATTTGTGGTGACGGCCAGCGCCTTGGGGCCGATCATCGCCAGCGTCGCCAGATACACGGCCACATCCGCCAGCGCAAAGATCGACGGGCCGGAAACCGTTCCGCCGGGGCGCAAATGCTTTTCAGCCACCACAAGGCGGACACGCACCCGCATATCGCCAACCTCTTCGATTACAAAATCGCCCTCGACCTGTGGAAATTCCTGATCAAGAAATACCGTCAGTTCGTCGCGCGTCATTTTAAGGCTCATGCTTTGCTCCCTGCTCAATCGCGCGCTAGAATGGCCACAAGCTTTGAAGGGATACAAGATGCCAATTCTCGACCGCCAGGATACCGGCCCCATTGCCCGGCTCACATTGAACGCTCCGGAAAAACTCAACGCGCTGAGCGATGCGATGCTGGCCGCCCTCCAGGCACAGTTCGACCAGCTGGCCGAGGACAAGACCATTCGGGTCGTGACCCTTTCCGGCGCCGGCAAGGCGTTTTGCGCGGGTCACGATCTCAAGGAAATGACCGCCGGGCGCCAGTCGCCCGATGGCGGACGCGCCTATTTTGCCGATCTGTTCAATCGCTGCACCAGCGTCATGCGCGCGATCCGCACCCTGCCCCAGCCCGTCATCGCCGCCCCGCATGGTATCGCCACCGCTGCCGGTTGTCAGCTTGTGGCAAGCTGCGATATGGCGGTAGCGGCCCATGGCACCCGCTTTGGCGTGAACGGGGTGAATATCGGGCTGTTCTGCTCGACGCCCATGGTCGCGCTCAGCCGCAATATCCCGCGCAAACAGGCCTTCGAGATGCTCACCACCGGTGAATTCATCGACACCACCCGCGCCGCAGAGCTTGGCCTGATCAACCGCGCCGTGCCGCCCGAGGACCTGGAGGCGAGTACGCTGGCCCTTGCCGAGACTGTCGCCGCCAAATTGGCAAGCGCGGTGCGCATCGGCAAACGCGCCTTTTACGAGCAACTCGAAATGGGGTTCGACGCGGCCTATGCCCATACCGGCGCCGTGATGGTGGAAAACATGCTTGATCGTGACACGGCCGAAGGCATCAACGCCTTCATCGAGAAACGCGCCCCGGACTGGGACCAATGAGCGCCCCTTTTCAAAGCCCCTGCAATCGCCTACATGCCGCGCCATGAGCAAAACATTACATATCATCGGCGGCGGCATGGCCGGCTCCGAGGCCGCATGGCAGGCCGCCAACATGGGCGTGCCGGTTGTCATTCACGAAATGCGCCCGAAGGTGAAAACCTTTGCCCATCGCACCGGCGATCTGGCCGAAATGGTCTGTTCCAACTCGTTCCGCTCGGATGACGATGAACAAAACGCGGTCGGCCTGTTGCATTGGGAAATGCGCACGGCCAACGGCCTTATCATGCAAACCGCCGAAAAGCACCGGATTCCCGCCGGCGGTGCGCTTGCGGTCGACCGCGACCCCTTTGCGCAATCGGTGACGGCGGCGCTTATGGCGCATCCCAATATCACCGTTGAATATGGCGAGATTGATGCGCTGCCCGAAGACGGCCACTGGATCATCGCCACCGGGCCGCTCACCTCGGAAGGCCTGGGCCGCGCGATTGCCACCGAAACCGGCGCCGAGTCGCTGGCATTTTTCGACGCCATCGCACCGATCCTCTATTACGACAGCATCGACATGTCGCGCGCCTGGATGCAGTCGCGCTATGACAAGGGCGAAACCGAGGAAGAGCGCACCGCCTACCTCAACTGCCCGATGGACAAACCGCAATACGAGGCATTCATCGACGCGCTTCTGGCCGCCGAAAAGACCGAATTCCACGAGGGGGAAACAGCGAGCTATTTCGACGGCTGCCTGCCGATCGAGGTCATGGCCGAGCGCGGCCGCGAGACCCTGCGGCACGGCCCGATGAAGCCGGTCGGCCTGACCAATCCGCATCAGCCCGATATCAAACCCTGGGCTGTGGTTCAGCTGCGCCGCGACAACGCATTAGGAACGCTCTATAACATCGTGGGATTTCAGACAAAAATGAAATACGGCGCGCAAAAAAAAGTCCTGCGCATGATCCCCGGCCTGGAAAATGCAAGCTTTGCCCGTCTGGGTGGCATCCACCGCAATACCTTTATCAATTCGCCAACCCTTCTGGACAATCAGATGCGCCTGCGCTCACGCCCGCATATCCGCTTTGCCGGTCAGATCACCGGCGTCGAAGGCTATGTCGAATCCGCCGCCATGGGTCTTTTGGCCGGTCGTATGGCCGCCGCCGAAATCCTCGGGCGCCCGCTTGCCGATCCGCCGCAGGATAGTGCCATGGGCGCGCTGATCCATCACATTACCGGTGGGGCCGAGGCCAAGACCTTTCAGCCGATGAACGTCAATTTCGGCCTGTTCCGCCCGGTTGATGGCCTCAAGGGCGGGCGGCGTGGCCGCAAGGACCGCTACAAGGCCTATACCGACCGTGCCAAAGCTGCCTGGCGGAACTGGCTGGCCCAGTCTCTGCTGGACGTGGCGTAACTCTTCGGCCACTCTGAGGATATGAGCGATACCATGCTGGATAAGGCCTCCGGGCTTGAGCCGCCCAACGATACCAGCCGGAGTTTCGGGCATTGGGCGGCCGCTGATGCCATCGCTGCGGCGCGCCTATGGGGCAAGAAAGACGCCCCGCACCGGCCCGAAACATGGTTTAACTTCACCACCTATCTATCTAAAATATCGTGACTTTCACCACCAGATTTGCGCCATCACCCACCGGACCGCTCCACCTTGGTCATGCCTTTTCGGCCCTCACCGCGCATGACATGGCCATCGCCTCTGGCGGCACGTTTCACCTGCGCATCGACGATATAGATCAAAGCCGGAGTCGCCCCGCCTGGGAGGCGCAGATTTTCGACGATCTGCACTGGCTGGGCCTGACATGGCCGGAACCGATCCTGCGCCAGTCCGAGCGCTTGCCGCTTTATCGCAAAGCCCTCTCCCGTCTCTGGCAGATGGGCCTGCTCTACCCCTGCGCCTGCACCCGCGCCGATATACGCGCCGCGGCCTCTGCCCCTCAGGAAGGTGCCTGCCTGCACGGGCCGGATGGGCTGATCTATCCCGGCACCTGCCGTCCCGCCACGCCGCCCACAGGAGCGATGCCCGAAGATAGCGCCCTGCGCCTTGATATGGCAGGCGCGCTTGCCCGCCTGCCCGCACCGCCGGATTTCACCGAAACCGGCCTGGGCCCAAACGGCGAATCTGGACTGATCACATCTGCGAACATGGCCCGAACCGTCGGTGATGTGGTCCTCGCACGGCGCGACATGGCTGCGTCATATCATCTCTCGGTGGTGGTCGACGACGCCGACCAGCAGATAACCCATGTGATCCGTGGCCAGGACCTGTTCGAAGCCACCCAGATTCATGTGCTTTTGCAGGACCTGCTCGGACTGCCCCGCCCGCTCTATCATCACCACCGGCTGATCCGTGATGAGACCGGCAAACGTCTTGCAAAGCGCGACGATGCCCGCGCCATCGCAACCTATCGCGCCGAGGGAGCCACCCCCGCCGACATCAGGCGCATGATCGGCCTCTGACCTTCTTCTTGGTCCAAATACTCAATCAGCACTCTGCATCGGCGCCATGATCTCGATTTCATCGCCCGCCCGCACAGCCGTATAGAAACAACTGCGCCGATTGG
>NZ_CAJXIP010000049.1 GCF_913054395.1 uncultured Roseovarius sp. | reverse complement strand
CCTCGGGGATGATGCCGCCGACGATCACCGGCACCGCGCCAAGCCCCGCCTCGCGCATCCGCGCCATAAGGTCTTCGACAAGCGGCATATGGCTTCCCGAGAGGATCGAGAGGCCGACAACATGGGCCTCGTCCTCAAGTGCGGTGCGCACGATTTCCTCGGGTGTCAGGCGGATACCGGCATAGCCGATATCCATGCCGCAATCGCGGGCGCGAAAGGCGATCTGTTCGGCGCCGTTGGAATGGCCATCAAGGCCCGGCTTGCCAACCAGAAACTTGAGCCGCCGCCCAAGGCGGTCGCTGACCGTATCAACGGCGGCGCGGATGTCATCAAGGCCTTCGGTCATGTTCGACGGATTGGCCGAGACGCCGGTGGGGCCGCGATATTCGCCGAACACGGCGCGCATCTGGGCGGCCCATTCGCCGGTGGTCACGCCGACACGGGCGCAGGCAATCGACGGCTCCATCACATTGTGCCCCTCGGCGGCGGCGGCGCGCAAATTTGCAAGCGCCTCTTTCACGGCATCTGCATCGCGGGCATTGCGCCACTCTTTGAGGCGGTTGATCTGTTCGGCCTCGACCGCCGGGTCGACCACCATGATGCCGCCGTCCTCGGTCTGAAGCGGCGAGGGCTCACCCTCCTGCCAGCGGTTTACGCCGACGACGATGGTGTCATTGCGTTCGATCCTGCCAAGGCGCTCGGCGTTGCTGTCGACAAGGCGGGCCTTCATGTATTCGATCGCATCGACCGCGCCGCCCATGCTGTCGATATTGGCCAGCTCGTGGCGCGCGCCGTCTTTCAGGGCCTCGACCTTGGCATCCACCGCCGGGTTGCCGTCGAACAGGTCGTCGAATTCCAGAAGATCGGTTTCATAGGCCAGAATCTGTTGCATGCGCATCGACCATTGCTGATCCCAGGGGCGCGGCAGGCCAAGCGCCTCGTTCCATGCGGGCAGTTGCACGGCGCGCGCGCGGGCCTTTTTGCTAAGGGTCACGGCCAGCATTTCGATCAGGATGCGGTAAACGTTGTTCTCGGGCTGTTGCTCGGTCAGGCCAAGGCTGTTGACCTGTACGCCATAGCGAAAGCGGCGGTATTTCGGATCGCTCACGCCATAGCGTGTTTCAAGGATTTCATCCCAGAGATCGACAAAGGCGCGCATCTTGCACATCTCGGTGACAAACCGGATGCCCGCGTTCACAAAGAACGAAATCCGCCCCGCAAGCGCCGGGAAATCCTCGGGCGCGACGCGTGGCTTGAGTTCGTCAAGAACGGCGGTGGCGGTGGCCAGGGCAAAGGCCAGTTCCTGTTGCGGTGTCGCGCCGGCCTCTTGCAGGTGATAGGAACAGACGTTCATCGGGTTCCATTTTGGCACGTTCTTATAGCAATACTCGGCCACGTCCCCGATCATCTTGAGGCTGGGTTTGGGCGGGCAGATATAGGTGCCCCGGCTGAGGTATTCCTTGATCAGGTCGTTTTGCACGGTGCCTTGCAGGGCGGTCACATCCGCCCCCTGTTCCTCGGCTACGGCGATATAAAGCGACAATAGCCAGGGCGCGGTCGCGTTGATCGTCATCGAGGTGTTCATCTGATCAAGCGGGATATCGGCAAACAGCGCGCGCATGTCGCCAAGGTGGCTGACCGGGACGCCGACCTTGCCGACCTCGCCGCGCGCCAGGATGTGGTCGCTGTCATAGCCGGTCTGTGTCGGAAGATCGAAGGCCACCGAAAGGCCGGTCTGTCCCTTGGCAAGGTTGGCGCGGTAAAGCGCATTCGAGGCTTTCGCGGTGGAATGTCCGGCGTAGGTTCGGATCAGCCAGGGGCGGTCTTTCTGCGTCTGCGACATGATGGGGCCTCGTGAATCGGTTTGGGTAATTTTCTTACGTCCGGCTTCGTTTATATGCAATAAAGTGGCGCTGTCAATTCGCTGCATCGCGGCATCACCCCATTTTCAGGGCATTTACGCCGGGAACAAACCCTGCTTTGGTGCGCGGATGGGGAATGTTGTGGAAATGCCCGTCTGGGCGCTGATCCTGCTTATTGCTTTCGCGGCAGTGACATTCGCATCGCATTTCCTGTTTCCCTCGGTACGCTGGTTTTTCAGGCGCCGGATGGAGCGGGTGGTGGCCAGGCTCAACACCCGGCTTGAGCGCCCGATTGAGCCGTTCAAGCTGGCGCGGCGCCACGACATGATCCAGCGGCTGATTTACGATCCCGAGGTCAGCCGCGCAATTGTCGCCCATGCCAAGGCCGAGGGTGTGCCCGAAAACGTGGCCTTTGAAAAAGCCCGGCGCTATGCCCGCGAGATCGTGCCGGGTTTTAGTGCGAGCGCTTATTTCGGGGTGGCAATCCGCGCCGCGAAATGGCTGAGTTGGTCGTTGTACCGCGTGCGGCTTGGCCATTTTGACGCCGCCGCCCTGAGTGCGGTGGATAAAGAGGCAACGGTGGTTTTTGTGATGAACCATCGCAGCAATATGGATTACGTGTTGGTGACCTGGCTGGCGGCGGAACGTTCGGCGCTTAGCTATGCGGTGGGCGAATGGGCGCGGGTCTGGCCGCTTAGCCGGTTGATCCGGGCAATGGGGGCCTATTTCATCCGCCGAAAATCTCGCAACGACCTCTATCGCAGGGTTTTGGCGCGCTATGTCGGCATGGCCACGGATGGTGGCGTGACCCAGGCGATGTTCCCCGAGGGTGGGCTTAGCCTTGATGGTGCATTGGCGCCGCCCAAGCTCGGGTTGCTGAAATACCTGGTCGAGGAACGCTCCCCCGGTATGCGCGACGTGGTGTTTGTGCCGGTCGCCCTGAATTACGACAGGGTGTTCGAGGATCGCCTTTTGGTGGCGGCGAGGCAGGCGGGCGGCCGCAAGTTTCCCGCCCGGATAAGCGTGATCAGTCGCTTTGTCCTCAAACAGATCTGGTTGCGCTTGCGCGGTCGCTATCACCGGCATGGCTATGCGGCGGTCAGTTTCGGCGCGCCGCTGTCGCTGGCCGCGTTCGAGCGCGATCATCCGGGCGCGGGGATAAAAGGGCTTGCAAGGCTTTTGATGGAGCGGATCGGCCAAGAGGTTCCGGTGCTGCCCGTGCCGCTTGTCGCGCGGGCGATGGTGCAGGCCAAGGCGCCGCTGAGCATGGCCGAGCTTGAGGCGCGGGTGGCGGATATGATGGCGGAGCTGCCGAACGCATGTCTGCATCTGCCGCGTGATGATACCGGCAATGCCGCACAGTTTGGCCTTCAGGTGTTGCGCAAGCGCGCAATGGTAGAGGAGGCTGATGGCCTGTACTCGCTTGTCGGGCACGAGCGCCCGATTGTCGAATTTTACGCCGCCTCAATTGCCCATCTTTTTCGCGAACGCAGCGAGGGCGTGGTGTAATTTCTGCGCTTGCTCGGTCATAAAGTTACAAAAATACCCTCTTTGGCATTGCATTGTTGCGTCGTGACGGATATTTCAGGTCCAGAGAGGCGCGATTCTGCGTCGCGGCAATTTGTGACAGGAGGCTTATCATGGCTTTGGATACAGAACCGGGTATTGCGCCCTACGAGGCACCCGAAAAGGACCTGTATGAGGTCGGTGAAATGCCGCCGCTGGGGTATGTCCCCAAGCAGATGTATGCCTGGGCCATTCGGCGCGAGCGCCATGGCGAGCCCGACAAGAGCTTTCAGGTCGAGGTGGTCGATACCCCCGTTCTGGACAGCCACGAGGTGCTTGTCCTGGTGATGGCGGCGGGCGTTAACTATAACGGTGTCTGGGCCGGTCTTGGTGTTCCGATCAGCCCCTTTGACGGCCATGGCGCCGAGTATCACATTGCCGGGTCCGATGCGGCGGGCATCGTCTGGGCCGTGGGGGACCGGGTCAAGAACTGGAAGGTGGGCGACGAGGTTGTCATCCACTGTAACCAGGATGATGGCAACGACGAAGAGTGCAACGGCGGCGATCCGATGTTTTCGCCCAGCCAGCGGATCTGGGGCTATGAAACCCCCGATGGATCCTTTGCACAGTTCACCAACGTTCAGGCGCAGCAATTGCTGCCGCGTCCCAAACATCTGACATGGGAAGAATCGGCCTGCTACACGCTGACGCTTGCCACGGCCTATCGGATGTTGTTCGGGCATCACCCGCATGAACTCAAGCCCGGTCAGAATGTTCTGGTCTGGGGGGCGTCGGGCGGTCTCGGGTCGTTTGCGATCCAGTTGATCAATGCTGCGGGCGGCAATGCCATCGGCGTTATCTCGGACGAAGACAAGCGCGAGTTTGTCATGGATCTTGGCGCCAAGGGCGTGATCAACCGCAAGGATTTCAAGTGTTGGGGGCAGCTGCCCACGGTCAACACGCCCGAATATGCCGCCTGGTTCAAGGAAGCGCGCAAGTTCGGCAAGGCGATCTGGGATATCACCGGCAAAGGCAACAACGTTGATATCGTGTTTGAGCACCCCGGCGAGGCAACCTTCCCGGTGTCCAGTCTTGTGTGCAAAAAGGGCGGCATGGTCGTGATCTGTGCAGGGACCAGCGGCTTTAACTGTACCTTTGACGTGCGCTATATGTGGATGCATCAAAAGCGTCTGCAAGGCTCGCATTTTGCCCACCTCAAGCAGGCGGCATCGGCGAACAAGCTCATGATCGAGCGGCGAATTGATCCCTGCATGTCCGAGGTGTTTCCCTGGGATGAGATCCCCAAGGCGCATATGAAGATGCTGCGCAATGAACATAAGCCGGGCAATATGGCGGTTCTTGTTCAGGCGCCTCGCACCGGGTTGCGCACCGTCGAGGATGTGATCGAGGCCGGCCGTTCATAAATTGGCCTCGGGGTTTCCGACCTGACATCGCCCGCGAATCATTGAATTGGGTCGCGGGCGGTTCGCGTTCAATGGTATCAAATGCTTGGCAAATGACCGCATCACTATTTCGGGGGAGTTGTTATTCGCGAATATCCATCTTTTACAATGCATGCTATGGTTGTATTAACTATTCATTAACCAGTGTTAGGCGAGACTGACAGATGCGAAACGAATGGATACTCGACGTTCTTGCCGATCTACAGACATTTGCCCGTGAGAATGGGTTGAGTGTTTTGGCCGAACAGCTGGATGATACACGGCTGATGGCCGCGACCGAGCTTGCGTTGACTGGGGAAGGACATTCCGCGAATGAACGCAATCCCGCCCGCGCGGTTGGAAACACTATTGGTGGCCTTGGAACATGCCTCTGATCTAGTTGGGCTACAGCATCTGATCGAGCAGTTGCGTGATCTGATGCACGTCGATCACATGGTCTATCACTGGGTCAGCGGGGACGGTGATCAATATGGCTGTGGCACCTACCCGCCGAGTTGGGTGCAGCGTTACCTTGATCAGGACTATGTGCGCGCCGACCCGGTTATTCAGGGGTGTTACAAGCGGTTTCATCCGGTGGATTGGAAGCGGCTTGACTGGTCAAGCAAGGCCGCGCGCGCCTTTCAGCTTGAGGCGATAGAGTATGGCATCGGCAACCAGGGGTACTCGGTGCCGGTGCGCGGCCCGAACGGGCAGTTCGCGCTTTTTACCGTCAGCCATCATTGCGATGATGCGACATGGGCGGCCTTCACCGAGGAACATCGCCGCGACCTGATCCTGATCGCGCATTACTTCAACCAGAAAGCGCTTGATTTCGAGCCTGACCGCAACCCCGGTCAGATCCAGCCCCTGTCGCCGCGCGAGGTGGACGGGCTTACCCTTTTGGCGATGGGATACAGCCGGGCGCAGGTGGCGCAGACGCTCAGTATTTCAGAGCACACCCTGCGGGTCTATGTGGAATCGGCGCGTTTCAAGCTTGGGGCGGTCAACACCATTCATGCGGTGGCGCGCGCCACCAGCCGGGGGTTGATCGTGGTGTGAGCCGACGAAAAAGGGGCGCACGCAGCGCCCCTTTGCTTTCGTCAAAGACTGTCCTCAGACCTTGAGGTTGGGGATGATCTGTTTCTTGCGGCTCATGATGCCGGGCAGAACGACGGTGTCGCCAGACACGGTCGCGCCAAAGGATTTCTCGGCGAGGGTTTTAACCAGATCGTTGGGCACCAAAAGCGTGGCTTCCTCGTTCAGGATGTCGACGACGAACAACAGAACCTGATCCACACCGTCTTCGGCGGCAACGGTCGTCATGGTGTTGATCAGGCTGTCCTTGCGGTCCAGCACGGTCGCCGGAGCGGTGGTTTCAAGAACGCTGACGCGGAACTTGGTGTCGCCAACGCCGTATTCCTTCGAGTCCATCCGCAGCAGTTCAGCATCGGAAAAGGCCGAGACATCGGATTTCGCGGCGAACATTTCGGCGGCGTAATCGGCGATTTCGATCCCGAGATCCTCGGCAAGTGCATGCGCAATGGCCTTGTCTTCCTGTGTCGTGGTCGGCGAGCGGAATTCAAGCGTGTCACTCAGGATACAGGTCAGCATCGCGCCCTTGATGGCGGTGGGCATCTGCGCCATGTCCTTGCCGATCATCTTGTACATGATCGTCGCAGTGCAAGCCAAAGGCTCGATCCGGATGTCGATCGGACCTTTGGTTTCAAGCCCGCCAACAAGCTTGTGGTGATCAATGATGCCACGGATATCGGCGGCATTGATATCGGCAGGAAGTTCGGCCGGGTTGTTGGTATCCACGATCACCACCGGCGCATCGGCGGCGACGCCCTCGATGATCTGCGGCTTGTCGAGGTTCCAGCGCTCCAGCATGAAAAGCGCCTCGGTGTTTGGCTCGCCCAACAGCGCGGGGGCGGCGGGTGTGCCCTGAACGTCATTCAGATACCAGGCCCAGATGATGGGCGAGCCGGTTGAATCGGTGTCGGGCGATTTATGGCCGAAAACAAGTGTTGTCATTGGGGCATTCCTGTGGGTCTGTCTGATTTGCGCGCCTTATAGGGGGCCGCGCCCGGTTTGTCACCTCACAACGCTGCGCTGCGGCATAATTTCCGGGGGCGGAGAATGCCGAAAGCGCTGATTTTATGGATCATTGGTGTTGACTCCGTTTGGCGTGGTGCCTAGCTATGCGTCGTTAGCACTCGGCGAGACTGAGTGCTAACGACCCCCTTGTAGGGGTCATCGGGAGAAACTTTGAGCCAAGGAGCCTCAGAGATGGCATTTAAACCGCTGCATGACCGCGTGCTTGTTCGCCGCGTTGAAAGCGAAGAAAAAACTGCTGGCGGACTGATTATCCCCGACAGCGCAAAAGAAAAACCCAGCGAGGGTGAAGTTGTTTCCTGCGGCGAAGGCGCACGCAAGGACAACGGCGAGCTGATCGAGATGGCTGTAAAAGCCGGCGACCGCATCCTGTTCGGCAAATGGTCGGGCACTGAAGTGACGGTTGATGGCGAAGAGCTGTTGATCATGAAAGAAAGCGACATTCTGGGTCTGATGGCATAAGGCCCGGTTTTCAAACCGCCTTATCATCTCATCAACACTAGATTTTCAAAAAACGGGAGCACCTGAAAATGGCTGCAAAAGACGTACGTTTTTCTACAGACGCCCGCAATCGCATGCTCAAAGGCGTCAACACCCTGGCCGATGCGGTTAAGGTGACACTTGGCCCCAAAGGCCGCAATGTGGTTCTGGAAAAATCCTTTGGCGCACCGCGCATCACCAAAGACGGTGTATCGGTTGCCAAGGAAATCGAGCTTGAAGACAAGTTCGAAAACATGGGCGCGCAGATGGTCAAAGAAGTGGCCAGCCGCACCAATGACGAAGCAGGCGACGGTACCACCACCGCCACTGTTCTGGCCCAGGCCATCGTCAAGGAAGGCATGAAATCGGTTGCCGCTGGAATGAACCCGATGGATCTCAAGCGCGGGATCGACATGGCGACCAACAAGGTTGTTGCCGCCATCAAAGCCGCCTCGCGCCCTGTCAATGACAGTGCCGAAGTTGCACAGGTCGGCACCATCTCCGCCAATGGCGAAGCTGAAATCGGTCGTCAGATCGCGGACGCAATGCAGAAAGTCGGCAACGAGGGTGTGATCACCGTCGAAGAAAACAAAGGTCTTGAAACCGAGACCGATGTTGTCGAAGGCATGCAGTTCGACCGCGGCTACCTGAGCCCCTATTTCGTTACCAACTCGGACAAGATGGTTGCCGAGATGGAAGACTGCATGATCCTGCTGCACGAAAAGAAACTTTCGTCGCTTCAGGCCATGGTTCCGCTGCTTGAGCAAGTGATTCAGAGCCAGAAGCCGCTGCTGATCATTGCCGAGGACGTAGAAGGCGAAGCGCTTGCAACCCTCGTGGTCAACAAGCTGCGTGGCGGTCTGAAAATCGCTGCGGTCAAGGCCCCCGGCTTTGGCGATCGTCGCAAGGCGATGCTTCAGGATATCGCCATTCTGACCGGTGGTCAGGTGATCTCTGAAGATCTGGGCATGAAGCTTGAATCCGTCACCATGGATATGCTGGGTTCGGCCAAGAACGTGAACATCACCAAAGACGAAACCACCATCGTCGATGGCCACGGTGAAAAAGCCGAGATCGAAGCACGGGTCACACAGATCCGTCAGCAGATCGAAGACACCACCAGCGATTACGACCGTGAAAAACTGCAAGAGCGCGTGGCCAAACTGGCCGGTGGTGTTGCTGTTATCCGCGTCGGCGGCATGACCGAAATCGAAGTGAAAGAGCGTAAAGACCGCGTCGACGATGCGCTGAACGCCACTCGTGCGGCCGTGCAGGAAGGTATCGTTGTGGGCGGCGGTGTTGCTCTGGTTCAGGCGGCCAAGACCCTGCTGGGTCTGGAAGGCGCCAACAGCGATCAGCAAGCCGGCATCATGATCGTGCGCAAGGCGCTTGAAGCGCCGCTGCGTCAGATCGCCGAGAACGCCGGTGTTGACGGTTCGGTTGTTGCGGGCAAAATCCGCGAGAGCGAAGACCTCAAGTTTGGCTATAACGCTCAGACCGATGAATATGGTGACATGTTCAAGTTCGGCGTGATCGACCCGGCCAAGGTTGTGCGTACCGCTCTGGAAGACGCAGCCTCGATCGCAGGCCTGCTGATCACCACAGAAGCGATGGTTGCCGACAAGCCCGCCAAAGAAGGCGCAGGCGCCGGTGGCGGCATGCCCGACATGGGCGGCATGGGCGGCATGATGTAATCTGCTGCACATCTGTGCTAACGCATTGGGGTCGCCTTCGGGCGGCCCCTTTTTTTTGGCAGGTGGATACGGTGAAACGCACGCAATTCAGCCGCGAGATGCGGCGCGGAGAAGAACCCGCCGTGGCCGCGCTGTTACAGCGCGCCTTTGGCGGGCAGGATGAGGTGCGCCTTGTCGAAAAGCTGCGCCGGGCAGGCGATATCGCGGGGGAAACCGTGTTGCCTTCAGACGACGGGATCGTCGGATATTACGCCCTGTCCGTGATGCGCAGCCCGAAACGCTGGCTTTGCCTTGCGCCGGTGGCGATTGATCCCGATTGGCAGGGGCAGGGCCACGGCCGCCGGATGATCGGCCTTCTGTCGGAATGGGCGCGCATGAGCGGGTGTTACGTGGTCGTGCTCGGCCAGCCCGGTTTTTACGCCCGCGCCGGGTTCAGCCTTGAGCGCGCCGCGCGCCTAAGCTCGCCCTATCCCATCACGAACACGTTGCTGGCGGGTCCGGGCGCGGATGTGCCAGAACAGAGCCTGATTTATCCCAAAGCCTTCGAGGGTCCCTGATGCCGCTGTTTTTGCTGACAACTGTAACCATGATCGCCTTTGCCGCCAATTCGGTGCTCAACCGGCTGGCGCTTGCCGGGGGCAGTATCGACGCGGCCAGTTTCGGGGTGATCCGGCTTGTCGCCGGAGCGGTGATGCTGGCGGGGCTGTGTCTTGCCCTGCGCGGGCGGATCGAGTTGCGCGGGCCGGGGCGGATCGCCGGGGTTCTGGCGCTGCTGGTCTATATCTATGGGTTTTCCGGGGCTTATAACGCACTTGACGCGGGGATCGGGGCGCTGATCCTTTTTGGCGTGGTTCAGATCACCATGTTCGCAGGCGGGGTTTGGATGCGCGAGGCGATGCCGCCGCGCCGCTGGATCGGGGCGCTGGTGGCTTTCGCTGGCCTGGTCTGGTTGCTCTGGCCCGGCGCCGGCCCGGTGATAAGCCCGCTGCACGGGCTTTTGATGGCGCTGGCCGGGGTCGGCTGGGGCCTTTATTCACTGGCCGGGCGACTTAATCGCGACGCGCTTCAGGCGACGGCAGCGAATTTCGTTCTGGCGGCCCCGGTTGGGGTGCTGCTGATGCTGCTCTGGCCGACAGGGCAAAGCGGCGCGGAGATCGGGCGCGACGGGATTCTTCTGGCGATCGCCTCGGGGGCGCTGACCTCTGGGGTGGGCTATGCGATGTGGTATTCGATCCTGCCACGGATCGGGGCAAGCGTGGCGGCGGTGGCTCAACTGACCGTGCCGGTGATTGCCATGGCGGGCGGCATGATCTTTCTCGCCGAGGCGCTTGATCTGCAATTCGTGATGGCGACGGTTCTGGTGCTGGGCGGCGTTGCGATTTCGGTTCTGCCGCTTGGCCGCGCTAATCGCGATAGGTGACGCGCAGCACCTCAAGTTCGACCATGCCGGTGGGTTTTGGCCATTCCACGATATCGCCGACGCGCGCCTCGATTAGGGCGCGTGCCAGCGGCGAAAACGCCGCGATCAGGTGTTGCGCGGGGTCTGATTCATCCTCGCCGACAATGGTATAGGTGCTCTCTTGCCCGTCCTCGTCCGCCACGGTGACCGTCGCGCCAAAGCGCACCTGATCGGTTGCCTCGGTGGGTGGGGGCACAAGGATCGCGGTGTTCAGCCGCGCCTCGACATAACGCAGATCGCGTTCGGCCACCGCCAGCGGGTGCAGGTCATCCAGGAAATCGCGACCCTCGCGCAGGCGGGCAAGCTCGGCCTCAAGGGCGGCGTGACGCGCCTTGAGACGGGCCAGACCCTGCGGTGTGACATGGTTGGGATGGGGGCTGATCGGCAGGTCGGGCAGACGCTCCGGCGTGCTGCCGTTATCCTCTTTGGTAAAGGCCTTGTTCATCGTGTCACCTTACCAGCGTTTCAAGCGGATCATACCCCATGCCGCGCGCAAAGGCGACATGGGCAAGGCTGTCGGGTTTGACGCGTAGGCCGGTGATTTCTTGTGCGCTGACAAAACGGCGACGGTTGACGACCGCCTCGGGGTCTTGCCAGCTGTCGCAGATCTCGCCTTCGACGATGGTGCAGCGAAAGAAAATCTCGACCTGATGAAAACCGCTTTTCGGCTCGTGAAATTCGTTCACAAGGCAGGGCGGGCCGACCCGGATACGCAGCCCGGTTTCCTCGTAAACCTCGCGTTGCAGGTTCTCGGGAAGCGATGTACCCGCCTCGGCACCGCCGCCGGGCGCACACCACAGATCGCTTTGTTCGCCCGGAAAGGCATTGACCAGCAACAGTCGCTGATCCTGTACGATCACGGCGCGGGTGGCGATGCGGATGCTCAAAGTGGTGTCTCCGGGTGGGAAAGGGGCTGTTCAGCCGGGCCAAATATACCTATCTCGGCAGCATGAAACAGATGCTTTTCGCCCTCGGCCTGTGTGCCGGTTTGCTTGCCACGCCCGCGCGCGCGGATTGCGTGGTGTTGCTGCATGGTCTGGCGCGCTCTGATACCTCGCTTTTGGTAATGGAAGAGGCGCTTGAAGAGGCGGGTTATGACGTGTTCAGCGTCGATTACCCCTCGACCGAGGAACGGATCGCGCAGCTTGCCGAAGAGGCCCTGCCGTTCGGGGTGCGGGTGTGCGGCGACACCAGGGTGCATTTTGTCACCCATTCGATGGGCGGCATCCTGTTGCGGCTCTGGCTTCGGGATAACCGGCCCGCGGTTATGGGGCGCGTGGTCATGCTTGCGCCGCCCAACCATGGCAGCGAACTTGTCGACGAACTTGGCGGGCTTGAGCTTTTCCAATGGTGGAACGGCCCGGCTGGTGGGCAGCTTGAGACCGGGCCAAAGGGTGTGCCGGCACAGCTCGCTCCGGTGGATTTCGAGCTTGGGGTGATCGCCGGGACGCGCTCGCTCAACCCCTATTATTCCAGCCTGATCGAGGGGCCGGATGACGGCAAGGTCTCGGTTGCCTCGACCAGGGTTGCGGGCATGGCTGATCATCTTACCCTGCCGGTGACGCATACCTTCATGATGAACAATCCGCTGGTGATTGCGCAGGTGGAGAGTTTCCTGCGCGATGGTGCGTTTGACCATGACCTGACGCTTGGCGATGTTCTTTGGGGATGGGTCAAGGAATGAGCGCGCTGACCCTGACACTGACCGGCGCGCAGGTGCTGCGCCCCGAGGGGATATCCGATCAGCCGCTTGCCATAAGCGGTGGTGTGATCGGTGATGCGCCGGTGGGGCGCGAGGTTGATCTGAGCGGGTTTCTTGTCCTGCCGGGGATTGTCGATGTGCATGGCGATGGCTTTGAGCGCCACCTTGCCCCGCGCCGAGGCGCGATGAAGGACCTCGGGCAGGGTCTTGTTGCCGCCGAGGCAGAGCTGGCCGCGAATGGCATCACCACCGCCACGCTGGCTCAGTTCTATAGCTGGGAAGGCGGCATGCGCGGGCCGGAATTCGCCGAGCGGGTGTTCGAGGGCATCGCCCGCATGCAGGGGCGGGTAGTGACCGACCTGCGCGCACAGCTTCGCTTTGAAATGGCCATGCTGGACGATTATGCGGCCGTGGCCGAGATGGTTGCGCGTCATGACATCGGCTATGTGGTGTTCAACGATCACCTGCCGCATGAGGCGTTGGACAAGGGCAAGCGCCCGCCGCGTCTGCATGGTCAGGCGCTTCGGATCGGGCGCAATCCCGAGAAACACCTGGAATTCATTCAGGGGCTGCATGCCGCAATGGGCGAGGTGCCCGCCGCGCTTGAGCGGCTGAGCGCCGATCTTGTGGCGCGCGGTGTGCGCCTTGGCAGCCATGACGACCGTCGCGCCGATCAGCGCCGCGCGGCGCGCGCGCGGGGCGTGGCAATTGCCGAGTTCCCCGAAACGCTTGAGGCCGCCGAAGAGGCGCGTGCAGGCGGCGATGCGGTGATCATGGGGGCGCCCAATGTGGTGCGCGGCGGATCGCACAACGGCAATGTCAGCGCGATCGAGCTTGTGGCGATGGGGATGGTCGATGCGCTTGCCTCCGATTACCACTATCCCTCGCTGAAACGCGCGGCGTTTCTTTTGGCCGATGGCGGGGTCTGCGATCTTGCGGGGGCCTGGGCGCTTGTCTCATCCGGCCCGGCGCGTATCCTCGGGCTGGCGGATCGGGGTGCGCTGTGCCCCGGCTTGCGGGCCGATCTTGTGGTGCTGGAGGCCAGCAGCCGCAAGGTGATGGCAAGCATGGCCGCCGGGCGGATCAGCTATCTGTCGGGCGAGGCGGCGGCGCGTTTCATCGGCTAGCCGCGCCGCAGGGGGATGCGGCGCGATTTGAGTATTTATGGAAAGATGAAAGGCCTGTGGTCGCTTTATTTGGCGATGCGGTTCACATGGCCCATCTTGCGGCCCGATTTGACATCGGCCTTGCCGTACAGGTGGATCGCGGTATTGGGGGTTTTTGCCAATTCTGGCAGGCGATCCATATCATCGCCAATCAGGTTCTCCATCACCACATCGGCATAGCGCGTGCCGTCGCCCAGGGGCCAGCCCGCTACGGCGCGGATATGCTGTTCAAACTGATCAATGGCGCAGCCCTGTTGTGTCCAGTGGCCGGAGTTATGCACCCGGGGCGCGATTTCGTTGACGATGAGGCCCTTGTCGGTCACGAAAAGCTCGACCCCCATGACGCCGATATAGCGCAGGTTGTTGAGGATCCTGGCGGCCAGAAGCACCGCATCGGTGCGCTGTGCGCCGCTCAGGCGGGCGGGCACGGTGGTGGTGCGCAGGATGCCGCCCTGGTGGACATTCTCGCCGGGATCGAAACAGGCCACATCGCCGGCCTCATTGCGTGCTGCAATCACCGAGACCTCGTGCGAAAACTCGATGAAACCTTCCAGAATGGCCGGTTGGCCGGCCATGTCGGCCAGCGCCGTTTCGGCGTCGTCCGGGGTCATGATCCGGGCCTGACCCTTGCCGTCATAGCCAAAGCGGCGGGTTTTGAGGATCGCGGGCAGGCCGATTTCGGCAATCGCCTCGACCAGATCCTCGGTGTCGTCCACTGCGGCAAAGGGCGCGGTTTGCAGGCCGAGTTCGCTCAGGAAGGCCTTCTCGACCAGCCGGTCCTGACTTATGCGCAGGGCCTTGCGACCCGGCCGGACGGGTTTGAGCTTTTCCAGGATATCGAGGGCCGAGGTTGGAATGTTCTCGAACTCGTAAGTGATGACGTCGACGCTTTCGGCAAAGGCGCGCAGGGCGTCCTCATTCTCGTAGGCGGCAGTGGTGACGGCATGGGCCACGTCACCGGCGGGCGGGTTCGCGCCCGGCTCGAATATATGACAGCGCAGGCCAAGGCGGGCGGCGGCAACCGAGAGCATCCGGCCAAGCTGACCGCCGCCGAGAATGCCGATGGTCGCGCCGGTGGGAAGGGGATCAGTCATCGGTGGGTTCATCCGGAATTGAGGCAGAGAGGGCGATGCGCCAGTCGTCAAGCCGGGTGGCAAGATCGGCGTCGCCATTGGCAAGGATCGCGGCGGCCATCAGGCCGGCATTGGCCGCCCCGGCGCCGCCGATGGCCATGGTCGCCACCGGAAAGCCGCGCGGCATCTGGACGATGGAGTAGAGGCTGTCGACACCCGAGAGGGCCCTGGTCTGAACCGGCACCCCGATCACCGGCACGCGGGTTTTGCTAGCCATCATGCCAGGCAGATGCGCGGCACCGCCGGCACCAGCGATGATCACCTGAAGGCCGCGCCCGGCGGCGGTTTTGCCATAGTCCCAGAGCCGGTCCGGCGTGCGATGGGCCGAGACGATTTTCGTCTCGTAGGCAACACCAAGTTCATCGAGAATTTGAGCAGCTTCGCGCATGGTGGACCAGTCAGACTGACTTCCCATGATGATGCCGACTTTGACCTCTGTCATATCACGCCCCTTGCAATGAAGCGCGCACTATACTGATCGGCGGGGGTTACGCAATGATGTCCGGATACAGCCGGTCTTCGATGCGGGCGATGATGTCGCGCAGGTAAAGTTTTTTCTTTTTCAGGCGCTGAAGGGTCAGTTGATCGGCCGTACCCTTGTGCTGAAGTGCGGCGATGGCCTCGTCCAGATCGCGGTGTTCGCGACGAAATTCCTCAAGCTCGACCCGCAGGACGTCTTCGGATTTCATCGACAGGTCGCTATAGGCGTTCATGGCTGGCGATTCCCTTGCACCATTGAACCGATAAGATACTGAAGTTGCGCCGTTTCGCAAAGCCCTTGCACGCGCGCATGACAAACCCCATATTTCGGAGGCAGGTCGCCGCAACGGGGCCTGCGCAACGGACGGTCGCTTATAGTCAAGGACGTGTCGATGACAAAGCTTACTCTGGGGTCACACCCCTACATGCTTGGGTTTGAACAACTTGAGCGGATGCTGGAACGCAGCGCGAAATCCGGCAATGAGGGGTACCCGCCTTTCAACATCGAGCAGACCTCGAACAATTCCTATCGGATCACGCTGGCCGTGGCCGGGTTTGCCGAGGATGATCTGTCGATCACGGTGGAGGATCGCCAGTTGGTGATCCGGGGCCGTCAGAGTGACGAGGCCGAAGCCCGTCTTTACCTGCATCGTGGCATTGCCGCGCGTCAGTTCCAGCGCTCTTTCGTGCTGGCCGACGGGGTCGAAGTGGGCGAGGCGATCATGGAAAACGGTCTGTTGCATGTCGACCTGACCCGCGCCCAACCCGAACCGGTGGTGCAGCGGATCAAGATCAATAAGGGGTAAGCCAAGATGGATACCAAATACGAATTCGAGGCCAACGAGGAACGCGCCATTGTTTATGTCCGCCCGGTCAAGGTCAAAGACCTGCCCGAGGAGATGCGCGAACAGGCGGGCGATCTGAAGACGCTTTACGCGGTGCATACCGCACATGGCGAGCGTCTGGCGCTTGTGGCCGACCGCAAGCTGGCGTTCATGCTGGCGCGGGAAAACAACATGGAGCCGGTGACGGTTCACTGAGGGCCGACAGCGGCGGAGGGTTTCGATGACCAGCTATGCGTTCGATTGGGTCGATGCCTTTTCCGATCAGCCATTCGGTGGAAACGGCTGTGCCGTCCTGCATGATGCGGGGGCACTTGACGCAAAGACCTGTCAGGCCTTTGTGCGTGAAACTTCGCTTATGGAATGCACCTTTCTTGAGCCGTCGACCGTCGCCGACATCAAGGTGCGGTATTTCCTTGCCAGCCGGGAAATTCCGTTTGCCGGGCATCCGACGATTGCAACGGTCGCTTCTCTGGTGGCGCGCGGGTTGACGCGCGGGCGCGGCCTTGTGCTTGAAACCGGCGCCGGGTTGGTGGCGGTCGAGATCGACGATGCACATGGCGATGCGCCGCTTGTCACGATGACCCAGGTCGCGCCCGAGTTCGGGCCCGATCTGCCACGCGATCTTGTGGCGGCTGTGGGCCGGATTGAGGCCGAGGATATCATCGCCACGCCACAGGTCGTTTCAACCGGCTTGCCGTTCTGCATTACGGTGCTGCGAGATCAAGACGTGCTGCGCCGACTAGATCTTGATGTGGGGGCCCTGGCGCGGCTGGCGGCGCATCTTGGCCATGATCGCACCGATATGATGGAGCCGTTCTGGGTCACGCAGGGCGGCGCCACCCCGGCGGGGGATACGTTTTCGCGCCTGCTTATCGCGCCGCCAAGCCCGCCAGAGGATGCCTTTACCGGTTCCGCGACCGGGGCAATGGCGGCGTATCTCTGGCGGCACGGCTTGATTGAAGGCCGGCGTTTCACGGCCGAACAGGGGCATTGGATGGGGCGCCCCGGACAGGCGCATGTCGAGGTGCTTGGACCGCCAGGGGCGATAAGCGGCGTGCGGGTCTCCGGCCGGGGCCGGGTGTTGATGTCCGGGCAGCTTCATCTCTGAGCCTCTGACAAAGCCGATTGCCCAGAACACGGATTGCGCCTATCACACCGCAAAAGCGGAGCCTGCGCGGACCAATGACCGATCCCACCACCCCCAGAGTTGCCATTCTGCCCTATGGCGTTCCGCTTGGCTGGCGGCCATCGGCGCTTGCCCTCGATCGGCTGATCTGGCCGCTTGGGCAACCGGAAGGGATTGCGGGACAGACGCTTGGCGATCTGAGGCCTGAGGATCACCTGATCGTTCCGCCGCGCGACACGCATCATTGTCGCCTTGGCTTCGGGACACGGGCGCGCGTGTCGCTGATGTTCATGGAGCCACGCGCCATTCACAGCCATCACATGCAGCTTTTGCGACTGACCCATCGGCGGTTTTACCGTGTGCTGAGCGCGGATGACACCTTGCTGGCGCAAATTCCCAATGGGGTGTTCTTTCCGTTTGGCGATAGCTGGGTGCAGGGCTGGCGCGATCTTGAGATTGAAAAAACGGCGATGTGTTCCCTGATCGCCTCGGCGAAACGCTCGCAAGAGGGGCACAGGCTTCGCCATGACACGGTCGAATGGATCCGCGCCGGGGGGCGGGATGTGGATGTCATGGGCATGGGCTATCGGCCGTTTGCCGCCAAGTCGGAGGGTCTTGCGCCCTATCGGTTTTCAATCGTGATCGAGAATGTGCGCGAACGGAATTATTTCAGCGAAAAGCTTGTGGATGCTATCTTGTGCCAATGCGTGCCGATCTATTGGGGCTGCCCCAATATCGGCGATTTCTTCGATCCGGCGGCGATTATCCAATGTGAAAGCGCGGCGGATGTCCGGCGCGCTGTCGAGCAGATGAACGAGGCGGGATTCAAGGCCCGCCAGCCAGCGCTTGCGGCGATGCGTGCACGGGCGGGCGAGTTTGCCGATCTGCACCGGCGGGCCGCCGAGGCGGTTCTGGCCGAGGGTTGAGCCAATCAAAAGGGCCGCCCCGACGGGGCGACCCTTTATTGATCATTCGGCAATGGCGGATGTGCGGGCGGGTTAGCCTGCGACAAGGCCCATCTGTTCAAGCTTGAGGATCACCTGATGCGCGCAGTTGTCGACATCCGCGCCTTCTGTTTCCACACGCAATTCGGGCGCCTCTGGAACATCATAGGGGTCTGAAATCCCGGTGAATTCCTTGATCTTGCCTTCGCGTGCCAGTTTGTAGAGACCCTTGCGGTCACGGCGCTCGCATTCCTCGATCGTGGTGGCGACATGCACCTCGATGAAGGCACCGAATTGCTCGATCTCTTCGCGCACGGCCCGGCGGGTGGCAGCGTAGGGCGCGATCGGCGCACAGATCGCGATGCCGCCGTTCTTGGTGATCTCCGAGGCGACATAGCCGATCCGGCGAATGTTGAGGTCGCGATGCTCTTTCGAGAAACCCAGTTCCGAGCTGAGGTTCTTGCGCACGATATCGCCGTCAAGCAGGGTCACCGGGCGACCGCCCATTTCCATCAGCTTGACCATGAGGGCATTGGCGATAGTCGATTTGCCCGAGCCCGAGAAACCGGTGAAGAACACGGTAAAGCCCTGCTGCGAGCGCGGCGGACGGGTGCGGCGCAGTTCTTTGACCACTTCGGGGAACGAGAACCATTCCGGGATCTCGAGGCCCTCTTGCAGGCGGCGGCGCAGCTCGGTGCCCGAGATGTTCAGGATGGTCACGTCATCCTTGTCTTTGATCTCGTCCATCGGTTCGTACTGGGCGCGTTCCTGCACAAATACCATATGTTTGAAATCGACCATCTCCAGGCCAATCTCATCCTGGTATTGGCGGAACAGGTCTTGGGCGTCATAGGGGCCGTAAAAGTCCTCGCCGGCAGAGTTCTTGCCGGGGCCCGCGTGATCGCGGCCGACGATGAAATGGGTGCAGCCGTGATTGGCGCGGATAAGCCCGTGCCAGACCGCTTCGCGGGGGCCGGCCATGCGCATGGCAAGGTTCAAAAGGCTCATCGTGGTGGTCGAGCCCGGATACTTGTCAATCACCGCCTCGTAACAGCGCACGCGGGTAAAGTGATCGACATCGCCCGGTTTGGTCATGCCCACGACCGGATGAATAAGCAGGTTGGCCTGGGCCTCTTTTGCGGCGCGGAAGGTCAATTCCTGATGCGCGCGGTGCAGGGGGTTGCGGGTCTGGAACGCCACGACCCGGCGCCAGCCAAGCTTGCGGAACAGCGCGCGCAACTCGTTCGGGGTGTCGCGGCTGCCGCGGAAATCGTAATGCACTGGTTGCTGGATGCCGGTTACCGGCCCGCCAAGATAGACCGACCCGGCCGTGTGATGCAGGTAGTTCACTGCCGGATGGGCGAGATCGTCGGCACCAAAGACCTTTTCGGCCTCGCGCGCCTTGTTGGGGGTCCAGCGGTCGGTCACTGTCATCGTGGCGAGGATCACGCCTTCTTGATCGCGCAGCGCGATGTCCTGCCCAAGCTCAAGCCCTTCTGCGAACTTTTCGCTGACATCAAGGGTGATCGGCATCGGCCAGAGCGCGCCATTTGCAAGGCGCATGTTTTCGACAACGCCGTCATAATCGGCCTCACTCAGAAAGCCCTTGAGCGGGTTGAACCCGCCGTTCATCAAAAGCTCCAGATCGCAGATCTGACGCGGGGTGAGGTCCCAGCTGATTAGGTCCGCCGCCTCGACCTTCAGTTTAAGGGCGCTTTCGTGCGAGACATAAAGTTCTGGGATGGGCGTTAGGTTTTGGTGTTGCATCGAAACCCTCAGGCAAATTGCATGGTGAAACTGGGTTGCCGTGCGCAACCGGATTATGCGCGGCTTAGACCCGCAAAAGGACAACTTTCAAGCTAAACCAAGGAATCTTGGGTAAAAGAGGCCAAAATGCTACGAAAATATCGCAGTCCGGTACAAAATCGTGTTTTGAGCCCGGCGCGCAAGACAGGCGTTTGATCACCCGTCCTGCGCGCCCTCGGAAAGGCGCCTCGCCTGATCAGTCGTTTTGTTCGGCCAGCCAGCGTTCGGCGTCAAGCGCTGCCATACATCCCATGCCGGCACTGGTTACCGCCTGACGATAGACATGGTCGGTCAGGTCTCCGGCGGCAAAAACGCCGGGCACGCTGGTGCGGGTGCTGCCCGGCTCGACCTTGACGTAACCGCCATTGTGAAGCTCAAGCGTGTCAGCGACAAGTTCGCTGGCGGGCGCGTGGCCGATGGCGACGAACACGCCCTTGCAGGGAATTTCGGTGATTTCGCCGGTCTCGACATGTTTCACCCGCACACCCTCGACGCCCTTGGGGTTGTCGGTGCCGATCACCTCGTCCAGCGTATGATGCCAGAGGGTTTCGATCTTGGGGTTCTTGAACAGGCGGTCCTGAAGTATCTTTTCGGACCGCAATTCGTCGCGGCGGTGGATCAGGGTCACCTTGGATGCGAAATTTGTCAGGAAAAGCGCCTCTTCCACGGCGGTGTTGCCGCCACCGATTACAACGATCTCCTGGCCGCGATAAAAGAATCCGTCGCAGGTGGCACAGGCCGACACGCCAAAGCCCTTGAACGCGTCTTCACTGGGCAGGCCAAGCCATTTGGCGCGCGCGCCGGTCGACAGGATTACGGCATCGGCGGTATACACCGTGCCGCTGTCGCCGCGTGCGGTAAAGGGGCGCTTTTCAAGATCAAGTTCGGTGATGATGTCGCCGATGATCTCGCATCCCATCGCCTTGGCGTGCGCCTCCATGCGAAGCATAAGGTCGGGACCCTGAACCTCGGTATCGCCGGGCCAGTTCTCAACCTCGGTCGTGGTGGTAAGTTGTCCGCCCGGCTCAATGCCCTGCACAAGGATCGGTTCAAGCATGGCGCGGCTGGCATAGACGCCGGCAGTATAGCCAGCGGGACCGGATCCAATGATAAGGCATTTGGTATGACGGGTTTCGGACATGGGATATCTCTTTGATGTGCGGTTGCATTTTGATTGGCCGAAGATATAGCGACGCGGCGTCCGGCATGTAACCCCTTGCAACCCGGCTTTGCCGTTCCACGTATTCCGGAGGCTGTGGGGAAATGATCTTGCGCAGGAGCGAAAGATTATTGCGCGTGCTATTGGGCGTGGTATAACAATCGCGAAGTCTGAGGGGGATGTTACATGGCGGTTTCCCGTCTTGATCCGATTGATCGCAAAATACCGGCCGAGTTGCAGGCAGACGGTCGCATGACCAATGTCGAGCTGGCCAAACGCGTCGGTATTTCCGCGCCGCCCTGCCTGCGCCGGGTGCGCACGCTGGAAGAATCGGGGTTCATCCGCGGCTATCACGCCGATGTGGACGCCCGCGAACTTGGGTTCGAGGTTCAGGTCTTTGCCATGGTCGGCCTGCAAAGCCAGGCCGAGGCCGACCTGAGCGCATTTGAGGCGCGCTGTCGCAACTGGCCGCTTGTGCGCGAATGTCACATGCTCAACGGCGAGGTGGATTTCATCCTCAAATGCGTTGCCCCCGATCTAAGCACCTTTCAGCGCTTTCTGACCGAGGAACTTACGGCGGCCGATAATGTGGCGAGCGTCAAGACATCGCTGGTCATCCGCGTCGCCAAGGATGATCCGGGTGTGCCGTTTGATATCCTTGAGGCACGGTTGACGCAGTCGGCCTGACCTGCGCCACTCAGGCGATTTCAAGCCCTTCGGGCGCGGTCAGCGGAAGCCGCATATGCGCCATCGGGCCGAATTGATGTGGCTCGTGGATGTGCGGGAACATCGCCATGAACAGCGCAAGCATAGTGGGGCCAAGGGGCCTCTCGAAGTCGATGCCGGGGTGAAAGCTTTCAACTTCAAGTCCATTTGCGGTGATCGTGGAATGACGACGCAGACACAGGTGAAAGACTGTCACCGGATGCTGCGGCGTGATCGTAATCGCCTGAATGCCATCGCTTAGGCTGCGCGCGGGGGTCAGGACCTGATCGGTGTCGGGATTACCGCGCATGTTGCGTGGGCGGGTCAGGATGCGGGCCCCCGGTCCGGCAAGGAGATCGGCCATCGGGCGCCCGATCCCAAATGCGTCGGCCATGATCCGGGTCAGGGTTGTCGGCTCTTGGTCGATGCTATTATGAGGCATGGCAAGTGTCATGGACCCTACCCATCTCACCGGCATCGGGCCGTGTTCGGCCGTTACAACCCGGTTGCCCGGCGTCAGATCCTCGATCGCGACGGGGCCGCGTGTGGTGTTGATCAAGGTGCCGCGCGCAAAAGCGGAAAACGCGGATTCAAACAGTGGGTGCGCCGGGCCAAGCTGTTCGGCCTCCATGATCTGGCCGTCGTCCGCCTGCCAGGATGTGCGGTATTTGCGCATCGACATGGGTTTGTCGTTAGGCGCAGTGGCATGCTTGGTGGGAAGCGGAGTACAGGTAGGGCGTTGCGCCGAATATGCGCTCCAGCGGGGAATGGTCATGTTGCGTCACCTTTTATAAGGCTGTCACAACCGCGTCGGCCCCCACCGACAACGACAGAAGGACAAGTTCTGTTTGCGTTATGTGGAGAATATGCCGTTTGCCGGTAATTTGGGTCAAGTTTCAGGGGTCATTGTCGCGAGAGCCGGGTCAATCGCGGATTTGCCTTGGCTTTGTTTCGCGCTGGCTTTCAGCTTTGCCACATTCTGCGGCCGCCACATGCCCGAATCACAAAAGGCCACCCTCTGTCATCGGGTGGCCTTTGTGTTGTGCCGAGGCACTGATCGAAGATATCGTCCAGAGCGGCCTATGCGGATTTTACCGCCGCTGGCAGCGAAACGAGGCGCGCGCGCTTGGTTGCCTGACGTGCGGCGCGGTGAAAGGGCAGGGTCGGGGCCTGTTGCTTGCTGTTGTCCACGACCGATTTCAACCATCTTTTCTTCATTGCTCTCTCCTCGGGTAGTGTTTTGGCGCTTGGCGCATTGTTTCGTTATCAGCAACTATGCACCCGATTTGGGGCCAAGTTTTGGCGAGAATAAAGAAAACCGGAAAGGCTTGCGATTTTTTCAGCAGGCCTGTGAGCGTTGAATTTA
>NZ_CAJXIP010000048.1 GCF_913054395.1 uncultured Roseovarius sp. | reverse complement strand
AACATCACGGATCGCAATGCGGCTTTTGCACACCGGGCTTCATCGCCTCGATGGCCGCCGCGCACCTCAATGGCGAAACCGATCATGACCGCAGCCTCGCGGGCAATCTCTGCCGCTGTACCGGCTATGCGCCAATCATCCGCGCCGCCAGGGCCGCCCGATCCGCCCCGGTGCCCGATTGGATGACACAAGACCGCGCCAGGCTGAACGACCCCGATTTCTTCTTGCCGGAAATATCCTCGGGGGGGGCCAAAGGCCGGGGGGCAGACAGCCCCCCTCCGCCCGTCCGGCCAGGCACCAGCGATGATCTGGCGCGTTATTATGCGCAAAACCCCGACTCCACCCTGATAGCGGGCGCGACCGATATCGGGCTTTGGGTCACCAAAGGCCTGCGCGACATTGCCCAGCCGGTCTTTCTTGCTGATTGCACCGACCTGCAGGAAATCGAGGTCGGCGAGCGCCAAATCCGCATCGGCGCCGGGGTCACCATGACCCGCATGCTGGATCTGATGGACGACCATCACCCGTCTTACGCCGCGATGATCCGGCGCTATGGCTCTGAACAGGTGCGCAACGCCGCCACCCTTGGCGGCAATATCGCCAATGGCTCGCCGATCGGTGACAACCCGCCAGCCCTGATCGCGCTTGGCGCGACGCTGCACCTGCGGCGCAATGATGCCCGCCGCGAGATCCCGCTCGAGGCGTTCTTTCTGGACTATGGCAAGCAGGATCGTGCGCCCGGAGAATTTGTCGAGGCCGTCAGCATCCCGCGCTCGCGCGACCGCCTGCGCTGTTACAAACTGAGCAAACGGTTCGATCAGGATATCTCGGCGGTCTGCGGCTGTTTCAATATCGCGATAGAGAACGGCAAGGTCGCCTCGGCCCGCATCGCCTTTGGCGGCATGGCCGGCATCCCCAAACGCGCCACCCGAACCGAGGCCGCCCTGATCGGTCGGGACTGGTGTGAGGCCAGCATCAAGGCAACCGCCCCTGCATGGGCGCAGGATTTTCAACCGCTCAGCGACATGCGCGCCTCGGGCGGGTATCGCCTCAGCACGGCGCGCAACATGCTGATGCGCTATTACCTTGAGGACAGCGGCGCCGACATCCCCCTTCAAGAGGTGATGCCATGACGGTTTCCGCCCCCCTGCCGCATGACGCCGCCGCCCTGCATGTGACCGGGCGCGCACGTTACGTCGATGACATACCCGCCCCTAAAGGCACGTTGCATCTGGCCTTTGGCCTGGCGCAGATCGCGCGCGGTCGCATCACCGCGATGGACCTGGCCCCGGCGCGCGCAGCGCCGGGCGTGATCGCAGTGCTCGGCGCCAGTGATCTGGCACGCGGGGCCGATACCTCGCCTTCGGCCCATGACGAACCGCTGTTGAGTGACGGCACGGTGCATTTCCATGGCCAGCCGGTCTTTCTCGTGATCGCCACCTCGCACCTCGCCGCGCGCCGCGCCGCGCGGCTGGCAGAGATCGCCTATGTCGAAGACCCTGCGATCCTGACCATCGAAGACGCGCTCGTAGCCGATGCCCGCTTTGAAGAGGGGCCGCGCATCTATGCCAAGGGCGATGCCGCCGCCGCCATTGCCGGGGCTGCGCACAGGGTTGAAGGGCAGATCGAGATCGGCGGTCAGGAGCATTTTTATCTGGAAGGCCAGGCGGCGCTCGCCCTGCCGCAGGAGGGCGGGGATATGGTCGTGCATGCCTCGACCCAGCACCCGAGCGAGGTTCAGCACAAGGTCGCCGATGCCCTTGGCCGCCCGATGCATGCGGTGCGGGTGGAAACCCGGCGCATGGGTGGCGCGTTCGGCGGCAAGGAAAGCCAGGCCAACGCACCTGCCATCGCCTGCGCGGTGGCGGCGGATATGCTGGGGCGCCCCTGCAAGATGCGCTATGATCGCGATGACGACATGGTCATCACCGGCAAGCGTCACGATTTCCGCATCACCTATCGCGCCGGATTTGACGCCGAGGGGCGCATCAGCGGCGTCGAGTTCGTGCAGTACACGCGTTGCGGCTGGAGCCAGGACCTGTCGCTTCCGGTGGCGGATCGGGCCATGCTGCATGCGGACAACGCCTATCATCTGCCGAATGCGCGGATTGAATCGCACCGCCTGCGCACCAATACCGCAAGCGCCACCGCTTTTCGGGGCTTTGGGGGGCCGCAGGGCATGTTGGGGATCGAGCGGGTGATGGATCATATCGCCCATCACCTTGGCGTCGACCCGGTGCTCATCCGGCAAAGGAATTTCTATGCCTCTGCGGACACAGGGGGGCTGTCTGCCCCCCGGCCTGCGGCCCCCCCCGAGGATATTTCCGGCAAGAAGAAACATCAGACCACGCCCTATGGCCAGGAGGTCGAGGATTTCATCCTGCACGAGATGACCGAAGCGCTGTTGGCCTCAAGCGATTATCATGCCCGGCGCGCAGAGGTGGCGCGCTGGAATGACGCGCATCCAGTGCTGAAAAAGGGCATCGCCCTGACCCCGGTGAAATTCGGGATTTCCTTTACGCTGACCCACCTCAATCAGGCCGGCGCGCTTGTGCATGTCTACCGCGACGGCTCGGTCCATCTGAACCATGGCGGCACCGAAATGGGGCAAGGCCTGTTTCAGAAGGTGGCACAGGTCGCCGCCGCGCGGTTTGGCCTTGAGACAGAGGCGATCCGGATCACCGCGACGGATACCGCCAAGGTGCCCAACACCTCGGCCACCGCCGCAAGTTCGGGCAGTGACCTGAACGGCATGGCGGTGCGGGCGGCCTGTGACAGCATACGAGACCGCATGGCGGCGTTTTTGGCCGAATATTATCAGGGTGCACCGCGCGACGTGGTCTTTGCCGATGGCGAGGTTCGGCTGGGCCCGCATGTGCTGAGCTTTGCGCAAGCCGCCAGTCTTGCCTATGAGCATCGCATCAGCCTGAGTTCCACCGGGTTTTACAAGACGCCAAAGCTGGCCTGGGACCGGATCAGGGGCGCGGGGCGGCCGTTTTTCTATTTCGCCTATGGCGCGGCGGTGACCGAGGTGGTGATTGACCGGCTTACCGGTGAGAACCGCATTCTGCGTGCCGATATCCTGCATGATGCAGGCGCGAGCCTTAATCCGGCGATTGATACAGGGCAGGTCGAGGGCGGCTATGTGCAGGGAGCGGGATGGCTGACCACCGAGGAACTGGTCTGGGACAAGGCCGGGCGGTTGAGCACCCATGCACCCTCGACCTATAAGATTCCGGCCTGTAGCGACCGGCCCGGTATATTCAACGTCGCACTGTGGGATGCGCAAAACCGCGAGGATACGATCTATCGCTCGAAGGCCGTGGGCGAGCCGCCCCTGATGCTTGGGATCTCGGCGTTTCTGGCGCTCAGCGATGCGGTGGCGGCCTGTGGCGAAGGCTATCCCGCGCTTGATGCCCCCGCGACAGCCGAACAGGTGTTTCGCGCAGTTCAGAGGCAAGAGAATGGCGTTTGACCTGGCAGGGCTACGGGCCGCCGTGGCGCGGCATGGGCGCGTAAGCCGCGTGGTGATTGCCGCCACGCAGGGCTCGACCCCGCGCGAGGTCGGGGCGGCGATGCTTGTCTGGGAGGGCGGGCAATCGGGCAGCATCGGCGGCGGTGCGCTTGAATTCGAGCTGGCCCGGCTGGCGCGTCGGCAAACCGCCCCGCGTCGGCTGAGCCGCCATGCGCTTGGGCCCGAGATGGGCCAGTGCTGTGGCGGCGCGGTCGAGGTGCTGAGTGAGATTTACACCGCGGCCGAGCTGGAGCTGATGACGGATCAGCCGGTCATTGCGCGCGCGGTGGAAAAGGCAGGCGGGATGCCACTGGCCGTCAGCCGCCTGATCGCGCTGGAGCGGGCGCAGGGGATCTTGCCCGAACCCCGGTTGATCCAGGGATGGATGGTGGAACCGCTCAAACGGCCCACCCGCGCGCTCTGGATCTGGGGGGCGGGCCATGTGGGGCGCGCCCTTGTGCAGGTTCTGGCGCCGCTGCCGGGGCTTGAGATCACCTGGATCGACACCGACATGGCCCGCTTTCCCAAGGAGACCCCCGACGGGGTTTCGGTGCTGGCCGCGCACGACCCTGTCCGACTTGTCGGGCATGCGCCGCAGCGGGCCGAACACCTGATCCTGACCTATTCGCATGCGCTTGACCTGGAACTTTGCCATGCGCTTCTTGGCCATGGATTTGCCGGTGCGGGCCTGATCGGATCGGCGACAAAATGGGCACGCTTTGCCAGACGGCTTGCGGACCTCGGGCATGGCGCGGATCAAATCGCACGCATCGCCTGCCCGATTGGGACGCCCGGCCTTGGCAAGCATCCGCAGATGATCGCAATCGGAGTGGCCGCGCAATTCCTGGGGGGTGCCTCAATTGCGAGCACAAAAGCCAGAAGCAGTTTCGCATGAAAGTTGAAAACCCAGAGGGACTTGCCAAGCATGGGGTGCTTTCCCTACAGGTAATCAATGCCTTACGGCGCGCACCCTGCCCCGGATCGGGGCGCAGGCAAATCCGGGCAAGACTGCATCACGCTTGTCACGATGCGCCCGATCTTTCTAAGCTGGGCGCGGGTTGGGGCATGGGCCGCACCGCGCATGGGCCCGGGGGGACAAAGAAACGCGAAAAGCGTTCTGGGAATGAAGGGAATAAAGCCGCGTGACAGGGGACCTTCTGAGTGTTTCGGGCCTGACCAAGGCTTATCCCGGTGTTGTCGCCAATGACGCCGTATCCTTCGCGATCCGCGAGGGCGAGGTGCATGCACTTTTGGGCGAGAACGGCGCCGGGAAATCGACACTGGTGAAGATGATCTATGGGCTCGTCACCCCCGACAGCGGCACCATGACCCTGCATGGCGCGCCTTATGTTCCGGCCGAACCACGCGCGGCGCGCGCCGCAGGGGTCGCGATGGTGTTTCAGCACTTCTCGCTTTTTGACGCAATGAGTGTCGCCGAAAACGTCGCTCTTGGCATGGAAGAACCGCCCGCATTGCGCGACCTTGCCACCCGTATCCGGGATGTCTCTGAGACTTACGGCCTGCCGCTTGATCCGTTTCGCACCGTCGGGGATTTGTCCGCCGGAGAACGTCAGCGCGTAGAGATCATCCGCTGTCTGCTACAGGATCCCAAGCTTTTGATCATGGACGAGCCGACCAGCGTTCTGACCCCGCAAGAGGTTGATATCCTGTTCAAGACCCTGCGCAAGCTGACCGCCGAGGGGGTGGCGATCCTCTATATCTCGCACAAGCTTGAGGAAATTCGCGCGCTTTGCGATCACGCCACGATCCTGCGATTGGGCAAGACGGTTGGCACCTGTATCCCGCGCGAGACCTCGGCGCGCGCCATGGCCGAGATGATGGTGGGATCGGCCTTTGCCGCCCCCGAGCGGACAGGCCGCACTCCTGGGCCGGTGGCGATTGAGGTTGCCGGACTTTGCATGGCCTCGCCCGGACAGTTTGGCACCGCCCTGAAAGACATCAGCTTTGCGGTGCAGGAAGGCGAGGTTCTTGGCATTGGCGGGGTGGCAGGGAACGGGCAGGACGAACTGCTTGCCGCCCTCTCGGGCGAAGCGCTTGCCGAGGCCGGGGCGATCCGCCTCAAGGGGGCCGGGATCGGGCGGCTTGGGCCGGCCGAGCGACGCGCGCGCGGGCTTTTGACCGCACCGGAAGAGCGGCTTGGCCATGCCGCCGCGCCGGACATGAGCCTGATCGAGAACACGGTTCTGACCGCTGCGGCCCGCGAGAAGCTGATGCACAACGGCTTTCTCAGGTGGGGCGCAGCCGAGGCGTTCACCCGCAAGATTATCACTGCCTTTGATGTGCGCACGCCCGGCCCGCGCACCGCCGCGCGCGCCTTGTCGGGGGGGAACCTGCAAAAGTTCGTCATCGGACGCGAGGTCCTGCAACGCCCAGAGGTTCTGGTGGTCAATCAGCCGACATGGGGCGTCGATGCCGCCGCCGCTGCCGCGATCCGGCAGGCGCTGCTTGATCTGGCGGCAAATGGCGCGGCGGTGATCTGTATCAGCCAGGACCTTGACGAACTTATGGAAATCTCGGACCGGTTTTGCGCGCTCAACGAGGGTCGGCTGTCCGCGATCAGGGTCGCACAGGGGTTGAGCGTGGAAGAGATCGGCCTGATGATGGGTGGCGCCCATGGCATGGAGGTGGCGCATGTCTGAGCCGTCGGATCTGAGTATTTTTGCCAAGAAGAAGGGCGGGCAGGCGCCATGCTGAAACTGGAGAAGCGGCCACAGCCCTCGCAGGTCTGGACCTATCTCACGCCACTTCTGGCGGTGATGATCACGATGATCGCGGGCGGCGCCCTATTTGCCGCGCTCGGCAAAGACCCGGTTGCGGCGATTACCACGATTTTCTGGGAGCCGCTTTTTGGCGAGTTCGCGTTTTATTATCGCCCACAGCTTTTGATCAAGGGCGCGCCCCTCGTGCTGATCGCGATCGGGCTTAGCCTTGGGTTTCGCGCCGGGATCTGGAACATCGGGGCCGAGGGGCAATATATCATCGGCGCGCTGGCCGGGGCTGGTGTGGGGCTGGCGTTTTATCCCACCGAAAGCTGGGTGATCTTTCCGCTGATGGTGTTGGCGGGGGCGCTTGGCGGCTGGATCTGGGCGATGATCCCGGCGATTTTGAAGCTGCGCTTTGGCACCAATGAAATCCTTGTCTCGCTGATGCTTGTCTATGTCGCCGAAAAGCTTTTGGCGGCCATGGCGCTTGGGCTGATGAAAAACCCCGAGGGCATGGGTTTTCCCGGCTCGCGCAATCTGCGCCAGTACGAGAGCGCGCATAACGCCGAGCTGATCACCGGATCGGGCATGCATTGGGGCGTTGTGGCGGCGATGATTGCGGTGATCTTTGCCTATGTCCTGCTGAACCGGCATATCCTAGGCTATCACATCCGCCTGACCGGCCAGGCCCCACGCGCCGCGCGGTTTGCCGGGGTGAACCCGGCGCGCCTTGTGCTGTTCTGTCTTGGCACCTCGGGCGCGCTTGCCGGGCTTGCCGGGATGTTCGAGGTGGCGGGCCCTGCCGGGCAGGTGAGCATTGATTTCAACGTCGGCTATGGGTTTACCGCCATTATCGTCGCCTTTCTGGGGCGGCTTCATCCGGTTGGCATATTGCTGGCCGGACTGTTGATGGCGCTGACCTATATCGGCGGCGAGCTGGCACAATCCAACCTCGGCCTGCCGGCCGCCGCGATCCAGCTTTTCCAGGGCATGCTGTTGTTCTTTCTGCTGGCGGTGGATGTGCTGACCAATTACCGCATCCGCCCGCGCAGAGCCGAGGGGGTGGCGTGATGGATTTCGGATCAATCAACCCGGTGCTGTTGCTGGCCTCGCTGATGGTGGCCGCGACGCCGATCCTGTTGGCGGCACTTGGCGAACTGGTGGTCGAGCGCACCGGGGTTCTGAACCTCGGGGTCGAGGGGATGATGATCATCGGCGCAATCTGCGGCTTTGCGGTGGCGGTCAATACCGGCTCGCCGGTTCTGGGCTTTGTCGCGGCGGCGGGCGGCGGGGCGCTCTTGTCGCTTCTGTTCGCCCTCCTGACCCAGTTCGCCCTGGCCAATCAGGTCGCCTCGGGGCTGGCGCTTACGCTGTTCGGGCTGGGTCTGAGCGCGCTTTTGGGGCAGGGCTATGTCGGCATCAAGCCGCCGCCCGTGGACAAGCTTGATATCCCTCTGCTTAGCGACATTCCGTTCCTTGGGCCGGTTTTGTTTTCGCACGACCTTATGGTCTATTTCGGCCTTGGCCTTGTGGCCGCGGTCTGGGCGGTGCTGAAATATACCCGCGCCGGGCTTGTGCTTCGGGCGGTGGGAGAAAACCACGATGCCGCCCATGCCCTTGGTTACAAAGTGGTGCGCATCCGGGTTCTGGCGATCCTGTTTGGCGGTGCCTGCGCCGGGCTTGGCGGCGCCTACATAAGCCTGATCCGCGTGCCGCAATGGACCGAAGGCATGACCGCCGGGGCCGGCTGGATCGCGCTTGCGCTGGTGGTTTTCGCAAGCTGGAAGGCCGGGCGGGTTCTGCTGGGTGCATGGATTTTCGGCGGCGTTACCGTGCTTCAGCTCAACCTTCAGGCGGCCGGGATTGCAATTCCCGTCGAATATCTGTCCATGTCACCCTACCTTATCACGATCCTCGTGCTGATCATCATGTCAGCGGATCGCTCGCGCGCCCCGGCCTCTTTGGGCCGCATTTTCCATGCCTCGCAATGAGGCGCTGCCACATACAACAACAGGGAGACCCAACACATGACCCTTACCAAACTGTTTGCCACCGCCGCCCTGGCGCTTGGGCTGGCGAGCACCGCCATGGCCCAGGACAAAACCAAGGTCGGCTTTATTTATGTCGGCCCGATCGGCGATGGTGGCTGGACCTATGAACACAACAAGGGCCGTCTCGCCGTCGAGGAGCATTTCGGCGACAAGGTTGAAACCGTCTATCAGGAAAGCGTACCCGAGGGCGCCGATGCGGAACGCGCAATCACGCAGATGGCGCTTCAGGGGGCGGATCTTATCTTTACCACCTCGTTTGGCTATATGGAGCCGACCCTTGCTGTGGCCGGTAAATTCCCGAACGTGAAGTTCGAGCATGCCACCGGGTTCAAGACCGCGCCGAACCTTTCCACCTATTCCGCCCGCTTCTACGAGGGGCGCGCGGTGCAGGGGCATATCGCGGGCAAGATGACCAAGTCGAACATCGTCGGCTATATCGCCTCTTTCCCGATCCCCGAGGTCATTCGCGGCATCAATTCGGCCTATATCCATGCGAAAAAGGTTAATCCCGATGTCGAGTTCAAGATCATCTGGGCCTATACCTGGTTCGATCCCGCCAAAGAGGCCGACGCCGCGACCGCCCTTATCGAACAGGGCGCCGATGTGATCCTCCAGCACACGGATTCAACCGCGCCGCAGGCCGCCGCCGAAAAAGCCGGGAATGTCATTACCTTCGGCCAGGCCTCGGATATGGGCGAATATGCCCCGATGCCGCGCGTCAGCTCGATCATCGACAACTGGGCGCCCTATTACATTGCCCGCACCCAGGCCGTGATGGATGGCACCTGGGAAAGCGTTCAGACATGGGACGGCATCGGCCCCGGCATGGTCGGCATCGGTGAAATCAGCAGCGCCGTGCCCGAGGACATCAAGGCCGAGGCGCTTGCCCTCAAGGACGCCATTGCGACCGGCAGCTATCACCCCTTCACCGGCCCGCTCAAGAAGCAGGACGGAAGCGATTGGCTGGCGACAGGCGAGACCGCCGATGACGGCACGCTTCTGGGAATGAATTTCTACGTTGAAGGCATCGACAGCGAAATCCCGAACTAAGCGCCTTGACCGCAGCAAACAGAACAGCCGCCGGATCACCGGCGGCTGTTTTCTTTTGTCTGCCAAAGGCCGGTTGAGCGGGGTCCTACCCCTCCTCGGGATACCAGGCGAGGGCGGCCCAGATCACCGTGCCCACATAGACCAGACACATCACGATCAGGGCGGTCCAGGTAAAGATCACCAGAGCCGCCGCCGCGCAGGCAAAGCCGAGCAGGAAGAATTTCACATTCTCACGTGAAATCTTGGTTTTCTTGAACGACCAGATCGGCACCGGCGAGATCATCAAGAGGCCGACACCGGCCATGTAAAGCCCGATCAGCGGGGCGGGCGGCGTGGTCATACCCGGAATGGCGAATGTCACGAACATCGGCAACATCGCCAGAAGCGCGCCAGCGGGTGACGGCAGCCCTTCGAAATAGGCCCCTGACCCGCCTTTGCCGCCCTCTTCCCTGGCGCTGACATTGAACCGCGCCAGCCGCATCACACAGCAGACCGCAAAAAACAACACCGCGATCCAACCCGCCTGACGGGACACATCCTGAAGGCCCCAGTAATAGACGACCAGCGGCGCCGCGACGCCGAAATTGAGGAAATCCGCCAGTGAATCAAGCTCGGCGCCCATCGCGCTGCTGCTGCGCAACAGCCGCGCCAGCCGCCCGTCAAGCCCGTCCAGAACGCCCGCGATCAACAAAAGTTGGACCGCCCGCACGAAATCGCCCTGCACGCCAAGCCGTATGGCCGTGACACCGGCACATATCGCCGCCACCGTAAGCATGTTCGGCAAAAGCTGTGCAAGGGTGACCTCTCTGCGCGGATGCTCTCCGGGGCTGCCCATCATGCGCCCCCTTTGGCCGCGTTCAGCTCCGCGATCACGGTTTCGCCGGCGATCATGGTCTGGCCGACACGCACCTGGGGCAGAACCCCCTCGGGCAGATAGACATCAAGCCGTGAGCCGAAGCGGATCAAGCCAAAACGCTCGCCGCGCTTGAGGGGCGCGCCCTTGTCGACGAAACACACGATCCGGCGTGCCACGAGGCCAGCGATCTGAACCACCGGCAACAACCGCCCGTCGGCCATCTCGATCACCACTCCATTGCGCTCGTTGTCTTCACTGGCCTTGTCCAGCGAGGCATTGAAAAACTTGCCCGGACGGTAAGCCACCGCATGAACACGACCCGTCACCGGCGCGCGGTTCACGTGACAGTTGAACACGCTCATGAACACGCTCACCCGCGTCAGCGGGGTGTCGGGCAGGCCAAGCTCGGCGGGCGGCACCGCCGGTTCGATCAGCGACACCATGCCGTCGGCGGGGCTTATGATCAGGTCGGGGCGTTCGGGGGTGACGCGCTCCGGGTCGCGGAAGAAATAATAGCACCACACCGTCAGCCCGACGCCGATCCAGCCCAGCACGTTCCAGATCATGAACAGCACCAGCGTGATCGCGGCAAAGATTGCCACGAATTTGCGCCCCTCGGGGTGCATCGGCTTGATAAAGGTCTCGTGCATTTTCATGCGGGTATGCTCCTTGCGGCATAGGGCGGCGTTTCCTTCGCCTAAGCCGCCTGATCCGGAGTTTCAAGCAGCAAGGTAGCATCTTCCCTTTACATATGCACCGTGGCAATGTTTGCGCCATGACAAATACACTGACCTCCCCCGATGGAACCCCCGCCAGCCGCTTTGCCTTTGGCACCATGCAATTCGGCGGCCTTGCCGATGAGGGCGAAAGCCGCGCCATGTTTGAGGCGAGCCTTGACGCGGGCATCACCCATTTCGACACCGCCCATCTTTACAACGATGGCGCCTCGGAAACCCTTTTGGGCAAATTCATCCCGGCGCATCGCGAGCGTCTGATCATTGCAACCAAGGCGGGCTATACCGGCGGTGCAGGGCGCGACAACCTGTTGGCGCAGTTCGATATTTCACGGGGGCGGCTTGGGCTTGATCATGTCGATATCCTCTATCTGCACCGTTTTGACGAGACCACCGACCTGAACGAGACTCTGGAAACCTTCGCGCATTTGAAATCACGCGGCCAGATCAGCCACGTCGGCCTGTCGAATTTCGCCGCGTGGCAGGTGATGAAGGCCGCCTGTATCGCCGCGAGGTTTGATCTGCGGATTTCGATCCTGCAACCGATGTATAACCTGGTGAAGCGTCAGGCCGAGGTCGAGATCCTGCCGATGTGCGCCGCCGAAGGCATTACCGTTGCACCCTATTCACCCTTGGCTGGCGGGCTTTTGACCGGCAAATATGCCAGCGGCGGCAGTGGCCGGTTGACCGAGAATGACCGATACGCCGCCCGCTACGGGCTTGACTGGATGCACCGCGCCGCGCGCGATCTGGCAGAAATCGCCACCGACATGGGCCTGCACCCCGCCACGCTGGCCGCCGCATGGGCCGCGCGCCACCCGAGCGGCCCGATGCCGATCCTCTCGGCGCGCTCGGCCGGGCAACTTGCGCCCTCGCTGGCCGCGACCGGGTTCGAGATGGACGAAGCCCTTTATGCCCGCCTCTGCGCCCTTAGCCCGACCCCGGCCCCCGCCACCGACCGGCTTGAAGAGGCCTGAGATGGCGCCCCGTCGGCCCCTGCCCGACACCGCGTCGGTTGCGCATGCCGGTGAGGGCGCACGCCTTTTCGCCCCCTCGGCAGAGCGCAATGTGGCCGCGATCACGCAGGCCCTTTTCGACATCGCGCCCCCCTCCGGACGTGCGCTCGAACTTGCCAGCGGCACCGGACAGCACGTCGTCGCCTTTGCCCGCGCCCTGCCCGGTCTGACCTGGCAACCGAGTGAAATCGACCCCGCACGCCGCGCTAGTATTGACGCCTATGCACGCGATGCCGACCTGCCAAACCTGCGCCCCGCGATTGAGCTTGATGTGACGGCCGGTGGGTGGGGCACCGCCCGTGGCGGTCAGGACCTGATCGTGCTTGTCAACCTCTTGCACCTGATCAGCGCGCCCGAGGCGCAAAGCGTGATCACCGAGGCCGCCCGCGCGCTTGCCCCCTCGGGGCGCCTGGCAATCTACGGCCCGTTCCTGCGCGAGGGCCAGCCCACCTCTGAGGGCGACGCACGGTTTCACGCGAGCCTCTGCGCGCAGGACCCTTTGATCGGCTACAAGGATCTGGCCGAGGTCATGGGGTGGTTGCGAGATGCCGGGGTCGACCGGATCAAAACGCGGCACATGCCCGCAAACAACCTGATGCTGGTCGCGACAGGGTCCGCCTGATCCGGATCAAGGCCAATGCCGCGTGCGAGCAAATCGCTGACGTGCTGGCCATGAGCATCCAGACGGGCGGCGGCCCGGCGATGATGTATGCCGCCCTGGCACTGGCCTGTTATGACGAGCTTTGCGCATCCGCGTGCCCCCTGGCGTCACGCCGTATTTTATCTGCCGATGATCCTGAGACCCGGTTTTTCAAAATTGAGCGGCTACGCCGCGCAGTCTGCGGTTTTCGTGAGGGGTTTCACCCCTCACACTCCCCAGGATATTGTCGGCAAGAAGAAAAAGGGGCCGGAGGTTTTCACCCGGCCCCTTTCTGTAACTCTGGGTGTGATGATCACCCGTCCTTGCGGATGGTCTCGTTCTTGGGATCGTAGGGGCTATCGACCGTCACTTCGGCATCCCAAAGCTGATCAAGCATCTTGACCTTGAGTTTGGTTCCCGGCACCGCCTGTTCGGGTTTGACATACCCCATGCCGATGGATTTTCCGAAAGCCACCGAATAGCCGCCCGATGTCAGGCGGCCAACGCGTTCGCCCTCGGGGGTATAGAGCACTTCGCGGCCCCATGGGTCGGCATCGTCGGGCCCGTCGATCAAGAGCGTGCAGCATTTGACGCGCACGCCGGTTGCCACCATCTTGTCCTTGCCGTGAAACTCTTTTTCAAGATCCACGAAGCGCGGCAGGTCGGCCTCTAGCGGGGTCGCATCGCGGCCAAGCTCGTTGCCGAAGGCGCGATAGGATTTCTCCTGGCGCAACCAGTTTTGCGCCCGCGCGCCGACAAGTTTCATACCGTGCTTTTCTCCGGCCGCCTCGAGCAGGTCGAAAAGATAGTTCTGCATCTCGATCGGGTGGTGCAATTCCCAACCCAATTCACCGGTATAGGCCACGCGGATCGCGTTGACCGGGCACATGCCCAGCTCGATCTTGCGGGCGGTCAGCCAGGGGAAGCGCTTGTTCGAAAGCGCCGTTTCCGGGTCGGCGTCCTTGATCACCTCTTTCAGGACATCGCGCGATTTCGGGCCTGCGATGGCGAACACGCCCCACTGCGTGGTTACGTCCTGAATTTCGATGTAACCGAACTCAGGTGCCTTATCCTCGGCGGCCTTACGCAGGAAATCGGCGTCATATTCAGTCCAGGCACCGGCCGAGACGAGGTAATAGTTGTCCTCGCCATTGCGCACGATGGTGTATTCGGTGCGCGTGGTGCCGTGATCGGTCAGCGCATAGGTCAGGTTGATGCGACCCACTTTCGGCAGCCTGTTGCAGGTGAACCAATCGAGGAACGCCGTGGCACCGGGACCCTTGACCACATGCTTGGTAAAGGCCGAGGCATCAATCAGGCCAACACCTTCGCGGATCGCGCGGGCCTCTTGCACGGCGTGTTGCCACCAGCCACCGCGACGGAAGCTGCGGGCGTCATGGTCAAAATTCTCGGGCGCATCAAGGGGGCCGAAATAGTTCGGACGTTCCCAGCCATTCACAAAGCCGAATTGTGCGCCGCGCGCTTTCTGGCGGTCATAGGCCGGCACCGTGCGCAGCGGGCGGCAAGCCGGACGCTCTTCGTCCGGGTGGTGCAGGATATAGACGTGATCGTAGCACTCTTCGTTCTTGCGCGCGGCAAATTCGGTGGTCATCCAGTTCTGGCTGTAACGCTTGGGGTCAAGGCTTGCCATGTCGATCTCGGCCTCGCCATCGACCATCAGCTGCGCGAGGTAATAGCCGGTGCCACCGGCCGCCGTGATCCCGAACGAGAACCCTTCGGCCAGCCACATATTGCGAAGCCCCGGCGCCGGGCCAACCAGCGGGTTGCCATCGGGCGTGTAACAGATCGGCCCGTTGAAATCGTCCTTGAGGCCCGATTCCTCGCAGGACGGAATGCGGTGGATCATCGCCATGTACTGTTCTTCGATCCGCTCAAGATCGAGCGGAAACAGGTCGGCGCGGAAGCTGTCGGGCACGCCGTACTCAAAACAGGCGGGCGCGTTCTTCTCGTAAACGCCCAGAATCCAGCCGCCGCGTTCTTCACGCACATAAGATTGCGCATCGGCGTCGCGCACCACGGGATGTTCCTTGCCGCCATTGGCGCGGTATTCGACCAATGCCGGGTCCTTGTCCATCACGATGAACTGATGTTCGACCGGGATCGCGGGGATCTTGATACCAAGCTTTTTCGCCGTGGTCTGGGCGTGGTTTCCGCTGGCGGTGACCACATGCTCGGCGGTGATGACGATCTGTTCGTCGCCGGGCACAAGGTTGCCGCCCTTTTCCACCATCTTGGTGCAGGTCACTTCCCAATGGGTGCCGTTCCAGTGGAACGCATCCGCCTGCCATTTGCGTTCGATCATCACGCCTCGCTGGCGCGCGCCCTTGGCCATCGCCTGGGTCACGTCGGCGGGGTTAATGTATCCGTCGGTATTGTGATAAATCGCGCCTTCAAGGTCTTCGGTATTGATCAGCGGCCAGCGGGCCTTGATCTCGTCCGGGGTCAGCCATTCATAGGGCACACCACAGGTTTCGGCGGTCGAGGCATAAAGCATATACTCGTCCATCCGCTCTTTGGTCTGGGCCATACGCAGGTTGCCGACCACGGCAAAGCCCGCGTTAAGGCCGGTCTCTTCTTCAAGCGTCTTGTAAAAATCGACCGAGTATTTGTGGATATGGGTAGTCGCAAACGACATGTTGAACAGCGGCAGAAGGCCGGCGGCATGCCAGGTGCTGCCCGAGGTCAGCTCGTCGCGCTCTAGCAGCATGACATCGTCCCACCCTGCCTTGGCCAGATGATAGGCAATCGAGGTTCCGACGGCACCACCGCCGACGACCAGGGCTTTGACATTGGTTTTCATTGGCTGCGACTCCCTTGGTGCATGCGTTGCTGGATGTTTATCAATCCTGCCGAAACGCGCACAGCCCAGCCGACACAAGAGCGTACAAAACCGACGCTTGCAGAGATATCATCGGTCCTCCGGACATCGGCACGGCGCGCAAGCCATCCGTTTGCGGATTGCCCGGCACCCGTTTGTGACGCACGCTGATTTCGCTCTGCCCGGTGCGGTCACATTGCCCGGCTCTGACGCAGGCAGGCGGGAGCCGTGAAAAAGACGGCGCACATCTCCCCTGCCTCTCCGGGCAATCAGCATCTAACCCAAGCAGATGTGCGAGACGGGATCATGCCATCATGATCGGCGACGAAACTCCGCCAAAGGACAGGACCTGTCTCACAATGGCGGAGGGCGCCGTTATTGGCCCGGTTGAATCCAGCCGGTATGGCGGTCCACTTTCATGCGCTGAACAAGCGATCCGTCTTTTGTGACGATATCGGCCGTGATGGTATCGGCATCCGTCTCCTCGACATCACCAAGTTTGATGTTCGGGTTGTTCATCCAGCGAAGCCTGTACTCCATCATGCGCCTGACATCCTTTGCGCCAAGATCCTCCTGCAAAGGCGGCATCATGCCGGAACCGGGATTTCCCTGATTGCCGAAGCCAGGGCCCATCATGTAACCGGGGCCCATCATATAGCCCTGCCCCATCATGTGACCCTGGCCCCATCCGTTTTGCCACCCATATCCGTGGTTAACATCATGAGCCAGAGCCGGACCGGAAAGCGAAAAAATCGTCAAACATGCGACACCAACACGTTCAGCCGTCAACTTAAGGAACATCGTATTCTCCTCCCTGGGCATTGGTTTGCAGACAACACGGTGGTACCAAATGATGGCGGCCCGGAATTGACCAAAATCAAGATTTTCGTCATTTTCAAAGCGGCACGTCCTTTTCACGTCCACTTGGCGATCTGCCCCGGCCAATCCGAAAGGATGGGCTGCCCACCGGGCACTCAGCCCGGACGCGCCACATCCCAGCGGATCGTGCTGATCCCGGCCAGCCGGGAAAAGCGGCGCAGCTCTTGTTCAAGACGCTCCAGCCGTCCGATCCCCCATGTCACGCCGGGTTCCGGCCAAAACCCGGTGACCGCCATCCAGTTCGCCGCCCGGTCCGCCTTAAGTTCGATCCGGCCGACGAATGTATCGCCCTCAAGCAAGGGATAGACGTAATAGCCCCATATCCGCTGGCTTTGCGGCACGAACATCTCGTTGCGGTAATGAAACCCGAACAGCCGCAAAAGCCGGTTGCGATCCCGAATTGCCGGATCGAACGGGTTGAGAATCCGCAGGCGCCGCGCAACGGGCGCAACCCCGGCCAGACGTGCCTCGATATCCGGCAACGCCCAGGCCTTTTGGCGGGTGCCATCCGCACCGCTCACCGCCACCTCGACAAGACGACGCCGGGAAAGCCAAGCGCGCACCTCGGGCGCGCTTGCCACGCCCCAGAACCGCTGAACCTCGCCGGGCGTGGCAATCACCAACCGCTCAAGCGCCTGATCGCAAAGCCAGTTCAGCTGATCCTTCGCGGGCGGGCAATTACCCGCGACATCGGGGAAAACCCGCTCACCCAGATCATAGAACTTGATGAACTTCTCGCGATGACTGGTGGCCAGGTCACCGGCATACCACATCTGATCAAGCACCTTCTTATGCGGCGGGCGCGCCCACATTTCGCGACCGGCGGCGCGGCTGTCGAAGGCATGGGTCGAAAGCGGCCCCTCGGCCTCGATCCGCGCCCGGATGGCGCGCACCTCATCCTGTGCCAGGCCGGAACGATACCAATCGCTGCTGGCCGCCTTTTGCCCCAGTCGGTAAAACTGTTGCTGCCAATTGGGCAGAAACTCCATCGGGATAAGTGAGGCATCATGGGTGAAATGTTCAAACAACAGCCGCTTTTTCCCCAAAAGCGGCCAAAGCATCGACTCGCGGTAGCGCGGCGCGCGGCTCCATAAAATGTGATGATGCGCGCGGGTCACATTGCGGATCGTGTCGATCTGCACAAAGCCAAGCGCCCGGATCATCGCCGCCACATCGGGCAGACCGCTCAACGGCGCGGCGCCAAGCCCGTTGGCCGCAAGCCAGAGCCGACGCGCATCGCGATTGGAAATCTCCAGCCCGCTCATCGCCGTGCAATTCCGCTGACTGGGGGCCGAAGCATTGCGCTTTGTCCTTTTGCTATCTAAGTCACCGTGAAATCAATATAGTGAATACCAACAGAACAGTAGATTTCACCACCCGCAATTGCTAGCCTCTGCTGCATTGCAGAAACAAGCCGGACAAGATCATGAGTGCAACTGCCCGAAAAACCGCCCCAATGCCAGATGACATCCGGGCGATGAAAGGCGGTACCCCGATTGTCAGCCTGACCGCCTATACCACCCCGATGGCACAGATGATGGATGCGCATTGCGATTTCGTGCTTGTCGGCGACAGCGTCGGCATGGTGCTGCACGGGCTGCCCTCGACGCTTGGCGTGACGATGGAAATGATGATCCTGCACGGCCGGGCCGTGGCACGCGGTCTTACCCGTGCGATGATGGTCGTCGACATGCCGTTCGCCACTTACGAGGAATCTCCGGCGCAGGCGTTCCGCAACGCGGCCCGCCTGATGGCGGAAACCGGCGCAGGTGCCATCAAACTGGAAGGTGGGCGTCACATGGCCGAAACCATCACCTTTCTGGTGGCGCGCGGCGTGCCGGTAATGGCCCATATCGGCCTGACGCCACAGTCGATCAACACGCTCGGCGGCTATAAGGTTCAGGGCCGCGGCGCCGCCGCCGAGTCGCTTTTGGCCGATGCCCGCGCCGTCAGCGACGCAGGCGCCTTCTCGGTTGTTCTCGAAAAGGTGCCCGCCGCTTTGGCAGGTCAGATCACCGCCGACCTGCCGATTCCCACCATCGGCATCGGTGCCTCTGCGGCCTGCGACGGACAGATCCTGGTGGTCGATGATATGCTCGGCCTGTTCAGCGCATTCAAACCGAAATTCGTCAAACGCTACGCCACCCTTGGCACCGATGGCGAAGCGGCAATTGCCAGTTATGCAAAGGAGGTGCGCGCGCGCAGCTTCCCCGGCCCCGAGCACAGCTTTTCAGAAAAGGCACCCTCCTGATGCCGGCCCCCATTCTGCGCGAGCTTGACGTGCTGCGCGACACCACCCTGCCGTGGCGCCTTGCCGGTGAGACCATCGGCGTCGTGCCCACAATGGGCGCACTGCACGACGGGCACCTGTCTTTGGTCGAGGCGGCCAAGGCGGCCTGTGACCGGGTGATCGTGACGATTTTCGTCAACCCGATGCAGTTCAACAATCCCGAAGATCTGGCAAACTATCCGCGCACCGAACACGACGACGCCCGCAAGCTTGAACGCTTCGACATCGACGCGCTTTACGTGCCCGACGGGTCACAGATGTATCCCGACGGCTTTGCCAGCAAGGTTACCGTATCCGGCCTGACCGATGTCCTTTGTGGCGCGCATCGACCGGGGCATTTTGACGGGGTTGCCACGGTGGTGGCCAAACTGTTCCTGCAAACCTCGGCCAGTGATGCCTTCTTCGGCGAGAAGGATTTCCAACAACTCCAGATCGTGCGCCGCATGGCACGCGATCTCGACATTCCCACCACCGTTCACGGCTGCCCGACCATCCGCGAGATCGACGGGCTGGCGATGTCATCGCGCAATCTTCTGCTGTCGGACCGCGCCCGCGTCACCGCCCCGCGCCTGCACGAGGAAATGGAGATCATGGCCGAAGCCATTCTCGCTGGAAAGGATTTTGCCCCCCTGCAAGAGGCGGCGATCAAACGGTTGGAACTGGCCGGATTTACCAAGGTCGAATACCTTGAGATGCGCGCCAACGATGACTTGAGCCTTTTGAGCGCGCCGACCCGCCCTGCACGCCTTCTGGCGGCGGCATGGCTGGCCGGGGTTCGCCTGATCGACAACATCGCCGTCGAGGCCTGAGCCCCCAGTTTCATCTTTCCCAAAATACTCCCGCCGGAGGCGCCTGAGGTTGCCCCTGATGCCTCCGGCGGGGATATTTTCAGCAAGAAGAAACAGCCACATCACCCAACAGGGAGCAAAGCGCCAGGGCCATGACCTGCGCGGATTGTTCCATGTCGTCGATGCCGACATATTCATCCGGCTTATGCGCCAGATCCAGAATTCCCGGCCCATAGGCAATGCAGTTTTTCAGCCGCCCGATCCGGTCGATATGTTTCTGGTCATAGGTGCCGGGGCTGACCACGTAATCGGCGGCGCGTCCGAACACCTGTTGCACGGCCTGCGCCACCGCCCCCACGACCGGCGCGTTGCGATCGGTCATCGTCGGCAGCACCCGGTGCAATTCGCGGATGTCATAGTCAAAGCCGGGGCGCCCGCTGCGCAGGGTTTCCAGAAGGTCGCGAATCTCGGTTTCGACATCGACGATATTCTCTTCGATCAGAAAGCGGCGGTCGATGACCATGCGACAGCGATCCGGCACGCAGGGGCTTGGCAGGCCGGTGTAATCCTCGGCCTGTTCCGGCTCGCCGCCATGGATCGAGTTGATGTTGAGCGTCGAGGCCCGCGCGCCATCGGGCACCACCGGCATATCGGTGCGCCGCGCGGCAAGCCTTGGGAAAAGACTGGTCTCCATCTCGGCCAACACCGCCCCCATATGGCGCACCGCACAATCGCCCAGAAACGGCATCGAGCCATGCGCGATCTCACCCTTGGTTTCGATCTCGGCCCACCAGACACCACGATGCCCCAGACAGATGCGATCCTTGTTCAAGGGCTCGGGGATAATCACGTGATCGACGCGTTCGGGGCTGAAAAACCCCTGTTCCGCAAGATAGGCAACACCGCCAAAGCCGCCGGATTCCTCGTCTGCCGTACCTGAGATTTCAATTGCGCCGCTGAACCCAGGGCAGACCGCAATAAACGCCTCGGCCGCGATGATCGAGGCCGCCATGCCGCCCTTCATGTCGCAGGCACCGCGCCCATAGATCCGGCCATCCCTGAGCACCCCGGAAAAGGGGTCGACACTCCAGCCGTGGCCGACCTCGACCACGTCGATATGGCTGTTGAAGTGCACGCAGGGGTGCGGGGTACGCCCTTCGCGGCGGGCAACAATATTCCAGCGGGGGTATTTGTCGCTGTCGCCCGGCGCGCCATGGGCACGGATCATCGTGGTCTCGAACCCCGCGCCGGACAGGCGCCGCTCAAGGTATTCGCAAATCTCGAGATAATTGTCGCCGGGCGGGTTGAGCGTGGGGATCGCGATAAGATCCTGCGTAAGGCGCACCAGATCGTCGCGCCGCGCCGCGACCTCCTGCATCAGCCGCGCGTTCAGGCTCATGCCCCGGCCCACCCCGGCGCCCGGACCAGCAGGGCCCTGGCCTCATCCACCATGCCTTGGATGATCTGCGCCACCGGCGGGCGGTCATGGATAAGGCCCGTCGCCTCGCCGACAAAGGTATTGGCACGCACAGGATCGCCCGCATCCCAGCCCTCTGCCCAGTCGTTTTGCGCGACCGGGCTGGCGCGTAACCCGTCGGGATCGTCATGCCAACGCTCTGTCACCGCATTTTGGAGAACCCGCGCGGTATAGCGGGCGGGCCATCGCAGTCCGCGCGCGGCATCCATCACCGTCGAGCGGATCGTCATGTCGCCCGTCGCCGCAATCGCCGCGTCGGTCATCGCCACGGATACATTCGCCTCGGCCGAGGCCCAGAGCCGTGAGCCGACCAGAACCCCGTCCGCCCCAAGCATAAGCGCCGCCGCAAGGCCGCGCCCATCGGCAATCCCGCCCGCCGCCAGCAAAAGAACATCCGGCGCATGACGTGCCAGCCAATCGGCCACTTCTGGCACCAGCGTGATCGTGCCGCGCCGTTCGCCATGCCCCCCCGCCTCAGAGCCCTGCGCCACGATCGCGCGGGCGCCACACTCGGCGGCGGCCTGCGCATCGCGCAGGGTCTGCACCTGACAGATCAGTGGCACACCCGCCTCGGCAATCCTTGGCGCGAAGGGCGCGGGATCACCAAACGACAGCACAAGCGCCGCGGGCTTGCGATCCAGCACAAGGTCAAGAACGCCCGGATTTTCCGCCATTTTCCAGGTGATAAAGCCGCAGCCAACCGCCGCATTGCCCGCCGCGCCAAATTCCTGGGCCAGCCAATCGGCATTGCCATAGCCGCCCCCGATAAGCCCCAGCCCGCCGGCATGGCTTACGGCGGCGGCCATTTTACCGCCCGCGGCAAAGGCCATCGGTGCCGATATGATTGGATACGTGAGGCCAAAGGCATCGGTCAGCCGTGTTTTCATTGCCCGACTATGCGCGTTCATCCCCCCTTGAGGCAAACAGAAAATCCGCGCCTCAAGTCAAGAGATCGGCGGCGATATCCGGCAAGAGAGCAAAGTCGGCAAAGGCTGTCTGATGCGGTATCTCGGCGAGAGAGGTCTTTCGATAGCCTTCGGTGAAAAGAGCAAACGGCAGGCCCGCGCGCACCGAGGTTTCGGCATCGACCTCGCTGTCGCCCACGTAAAGGACGCGCGTCGCGCCAAGCCCCGCAGCAGCCGCCTGCAAGGGCGCGGGATCGGGTTTTCGCACCGGGCAGCTGTCACCACCGATCACAACCGGGAAATGCCCTTCAAGCCCCAGATGCGCCAGAACCGCACGCGCGGGCGCAACCGGTTTATTGGTGCAGATGGCATGTGCCAGGCCCATATTCGCAAGCCGCTCAAGCGCGGCATGCACGCCGGGGTAAACCTCGGTGAGGGTGACGGCGGTCTCGTCCCCGGCGATGAATTCGCCGACCATCTGGCGGTGCAGTTCGCCCGCCGCCTCGGCCCCCCGCGCGCGCAGACAACAGGCGATGAAATGCGGCACACCATGGCCGATAAAGGCCCGCGTCTCTTCGGGGGTAAAACCGGCAAACCCGTGGCTGACCATAAGCCGGTTCGCGGCGGCGTGTATGTCGGGCGCGCTGTCGATCAGCGTGCCGTCAAGATCGAAAACGACGGCGCGGCTCATGCCATGGTCGCTGTGGCGGCCTCGGCTGCGGCGCGGATGTTGCGGATATTCTCGCCGTAAGGCGCAGGGTTGGCGACACTGCCCCCCTTGAATACGGCCGATTCCGCGACCAGAACATCTGCCCCGGCGGCGGCCATAAGCGGCGCGGTTTCCGGGGTGATACCGCCGTCAATCTCGATATGGACCGGTCGGTCACCGATCATCGCTCGCAAGCGGCGGACCTTGTCGATCTGGCTATGGATGAATTTCTGCCCGCCAAAGCCGGGGTTCACCGTCATCACGCAGATCAGGTCAACCATATCCAGAAGGTAATCCAGATCCTCGATCCCGGTTCCGGGATTAAGCGCCAACCCGGCCTTGCAGCCCGCGCCGCGAATGGCCTGAAGGGTGCGGTGAATATGCGGGCCCGCTTCAAGATGGGCGGTCAGGATATCGGCACCGGCCCCGGCGAAGGCATCAATATAGGCATCCACCGGCGAGATCATCAGGTGCACATCCATCACGGTTTTCACATGCGGGCGGAACGCCTTTACGGCCTGGGGACCAAAGGTGAGGTTGGGCACGAAATGGCCGTCCATCACATCCACATGGACCCAATCGGCGCCCTGCGCCTCGATGGCCTGGATCTCTTGGCCGAAATTGGCGAAATCCGCCGACAGAATGGAGGGGGCGATTTTGATGTTGCGGTCAAAGGACATCGGGCAGCTACCTTTTGGACTGGCGAAAGTGGGGATGTTGGCTGCCATATAACGGCTTGTGGAGGCTGTGGACAGGGGCAAGTTCACCTGGCTGGGGTGCTGGCTTTACAAAAGCTTCATTGCCGCGACACAAATCATTTGAACGGCGGGTTTACGCAGTTCCTGAAACGAAGGGAACTGAACGTGCTGCGTATCGACAAACTGACCAAACGCTTTGGCGACAAGATTGCGGTGGATGCCGCGACATTGGATATCGACAAGCCCTGCATGATTGGGGTGATTGGTCGCTCGGGTGCGGGCAAAT
>NZ_CAJXIP010000047.1 GCF_913054395.1 uncultured Roseovarius sp. | reverse complement strand
ATGGCAGCCTGTGCTTCGGCGGGGGCACATGCCACGCCGATGTCGCCGCAGGCGCGGGGGCCTATCCGGCGCTTGCGGGTCTCGCCGGGCATATCGGTGACCCGGCGGTGCGCAATCGCGGCACCATCGGCGGGGGCCCTGCCAATAACGACCCCCCGGCCTGTTACCCGGCGGCGGTTCTTGGCTCTGGTGCGACGGTCATCACCAGCAATCGCGAGATCGCGGCGGATGACTTCTTTGACGGGTTGTTCACCACGGCGCTTGAGGATGGCGAGATCATCACCGAAGTTCGCTTTCCAGTGCCCGAAAAGGCCAGCTATCAAAAGTTCGAGCAACCCGCCTCGCGCTTTGCGCTTGTCGGTGTGTTCGTGGCCAAATATCCCGATGGCGTGCGCGTGGCGGTGACCGGCGCATCCGAGGGCGGGGTGTTCCGCTGGACCCAGGCCGAGGCCGCGCTGAGCGCCAATTTCGCCCCCGAGGCGATTGACGGTCTAAGCCTTGATGGGGCGGACATGATCAGCGACCTGCATGGATCAGGCGATTACCGCGCCCATCTTGTGACGGTGATGGCGCGGCGCGCGGTAGCGGCTGCGAGCTGAGCGGTCGCGTCATGTGAAAGCTCCCGCATCCGGTGGGGTGCGGGACGCCTCCGGCGGGAGTATTTTTGCCAAGAAGAAGCTGGCAGGATCAGCGTGTCTCGGGGGTGAGCAGGGTAATGCCGACAGCAGCCGCGCGCGCAAGTGCCGGATCCAGTGACATCGGAATGTATTCGCCACGCCGCCAGAGTTGCGAGAGGTCGTCGTAATGGCGGCTCAGGAAATGGCCCGACTGGCCGGTTGCGATGATGAACACGCTGCTGTCGGGATCGGCGAAGTCATAGACCCCGCGATACCCGGCCCCATGGACGTTCTGAAACGCATCGGCCCCATCGCCGCCGCGTGTGCGCCCGCGCAGCAGCGTGTTGTCCCCGCCCGAGGTGGATTGGCGGATATTCACGAAATAGCGCAGCAGCGGCACATCGCCCAGCACCTGGTGGTCATGAGTCGCCTGATGCGCATCACCCCAACGCAGGCTTTCAAGCGACGTGCCATAGCGTTCCGAGATCCAGATCAGCGCATCGTCAAGCGCCATGCGCGCGATATCGGTGCAGGTTTCAACCGGCGAGGATTGCTTGACATCGCACCAGGCGGCGGCGCCATCGGCATCGCGGAACACGCGTTCGATGAAGACCGGATCGGGGTGGTCGAACTCATGCGTCAGCGGCCCGAGATCATCGCGGATCAGCCGCTCTTGCAGGGCCCGCATCCAGGCCGTGTAAATCAGCGGCTCTGGCAGGTGCTCGTTCATCTCGCCGTTCCACTCCGCCAGAAGGGTCAGGGCGCGTTGGCGCAGGCGTTCCTGAGTGCCCTCGGGGGCAGCTTCGCCGGTAAACCACAGGTCGGCCCCGATCAGCGGCAAAAGCGAGCGGGCGGTAAAGCTTACGGTGTCAAGCTGGGCCTCGATAAAGCTGTCGCGGGTATGCACCTCGCGGTTCTGCATCAGCCGGCGCCAGCGATGCACGCGCTGCGTGTCGCCCCAAAGAAAGCTCATGTGAAGCGGAAACGGGCGATCGACGACCTTGTTGTTGGTATTGCCCAGAATGCCGCCCTGGGGGGCGATGAATTCAGGATTGGCGGCATAGGCGAGCATCCCCTGCCAGCGGTTTTCCGGCAGCCAGCCGCGGCTAGGCATGCGGCCCTGGCTTTCGTGGCGCGCGTCACGGCGCGGCATCGCCCCTATGGTCTTGAGCGCGATCACATCCTGATCGACCAGCATGAGATTCTGCGACGGCGCCACATAAAGCCGCCCGGCCTCTATTGCCTCTTCGACGGTCTGCGCCCGCATGAGCGCCATTGCCGAACTCATCGTCGTGTCCTGTGCGCTGAGCGCAGTCCAGCCGAGGGCGGCGACATGGCCCGCGGGGGTGACCTCGGCAAGGTCATAATGGCTACCGGGAAGGATCGGTCCGTTGTCCGACCAGCGCAGGGTCAGGGTGACGGGGGCCTCGTCCTTGATCTTGATGATCGAGCGCGAGGTGCGGAACGGTTTGAACCCCTCGGGCGTGCGGTACTCTGACGGGTTGGCCGGGTTCAGCTCTTCGATGAACAGGTCCTGATCATCCATATAGGAGGATGTGATGCCCCAACCCAGGCGCGCACTGCGCCCGGTCAGGACCGCGGGAATGCCTGGGATGGTGCCACCGATCACGCCGCCCGAGGCAAGGTCGAGCCGGGCCAGATACCAGATGCCGGGGGCCGAAAACCCAAGATGAGGATCATTGGCCAACAGTGTTCCCCCCGAGGCCGAGCGTGCAGGCGCGGCGGCAAAGGCATTCGAGGCGCCGGCGAAGGCGCGTTTGTGAAAGGGTGAAAGCGGGTCCTTTGGGGGTGTTTCGGCATGCGCCATGCGCTGCCAGTTCCGGGATGGGAAAAGCGCGGCATAATCGGGCAGGGCGGCGACGCCGCTTCCGGGGGCGAGAGGCAGGATATCGTCAAGCCGCGCGGCATCCTCAAGCGCCAGCGAACTGCGCGCGAAGAGCACCTCGTTTTCAAGGTGCGACGAAAGCTGAACTGCCATCAGTTTGATCAGGGCGATGGAATCCGCCGGCTGCCAGGGGGCAATCGGGGCGTTGAACAGGAACTGCTCCGGCGCGCCACGGCCAAGGGCCGACGCATTTATCTCGGTCAGGCGCGCATTGACACCCGCGGAATAGGCCCTGAGCGCGGCGAGGGTTGCCTCATCCTGAACCTCGACCGACTGGCGCGCCAGCGTATAAAGGTCAAAGCGCCGCAGCACCTTGTCTATATCGAGGGTGCGGGCACCGAACACTTCAGAGAGCCGGCCCTGGACCGTGCGGCGCATCATCATCATCTGCCAGAGCCGATCCTGGGCATGGGCATATCCGAGGCCGAAAAACGTATCGGGATCGGTCGCGCCGAAAATATGCGGCACATTGGCATTGTTGCGCACGATCTCGACCGGGGCGCTTAACCCGCTCACGCTCAGGTGCGTGTCATAGTCCGGCAGCGAGCGTGACAGAAGAAAATAGGTCCCCGTCAGAACAAGCAGCGCAAGCAGAATGGAACCACCCGCTAGGCGCAATAACCACTTGATTACCTGTGACATGCCTGTCGCCCGTCCTATTTTCCACTTGCATCAGGCCTTGGGGATAGTCAGAAAACCGGGGCGAGACAATGGGAGAGAAAAGACAATGACGAAACTGGCATTTCTTGGGCTTGGTGTGATGGGCTATCCGATGGCGGGGCATTTGCAGGCCGCGGGCCATGATGTCTGCGTCTATAATCGCACGGCGGCAAAGGCCGAAAAATGGGCCGCCGAACATGGTGGCACGCATGCGGTGACCCCGCGCGAGGCGGCTGCGGGCGCGGATCTGGTGATGGCCTGTGTCGGCAATGACGACGATCTGCGCAGTGTGTGCCTTGGGCCGGACGGTGCCTTCGCGGGCATGAAGGCCGGTGCGACATTTGTCGACCACACCACCGTATCGGCCAAGGTCACCACCGAGCTTTACGAGGCGGCCAAGGCGGCGGGGCTGAACTTCGTCGACGCACCGATTTCGGGCGGTCAGGCGGGGGCGGAAAACGGTCAGCTTTCAATCATGTGTGGCGGAGACCAGGCCGCTTATGATGCGGCAGAGCCGGTGATGAACACCTATGCCAAGCTGTGCCGCCGGATCGGCGAGAGCGGCGCCGGCCAGATGACCAAGATGTGCAATCAGATTGCCATTGCCGGTCTTGTGCAGGGATTGTGCGAGGCGTTGCATTTCGCCGAGAAAGCCGGGCTTGACGGGCGCGCCGTGGTCGAGGTGATCAGTCAGGGCGCCGCCGGCAGCTGGCAGATGTCGAACCGCTACGAGACGATGATCGACGACAAGTTCGAGCATGGCTTTGCGGTGGACTGGATGCGCAAGGATCTGGGCATCTGCCTGAGCACCGCCGACGAAACCGGCGCCAGCCTGCCGGTGACGGCGCTTGTGGATCAGTACTACAAGGATGTGCAGAACATGGGCGGCGGCCGTTGGGACACTTCGAGCCTGTTCAAGCGCCTGCGCAAGCTGGGCTAGAAAGACATCAGGGGCCGCTCTTCCGTCCAGAGGGGTGGCCCCGCGCTATGCGCCGTCACGCCACGCGGCGATCGCCCCTGAGCCATTTCCAGGTGTCAGCGTAATCAAGCGCCAGTGAAATCAGATCAACCACCAGCAGGATCATAAGGTAACGCCTGTAGCCCGGTGCGATGCCGCCGTTGGCTGAAATCCACAGGACAAAGAGGACAAGCGGTGTCCAGATGGCCACATGCGGCAGGGCCATCAGCTTGGAAAACCCGCGTTCGATCAGCATGATCACACCATTCAACAGCATGGCCCCCACCGCCATGACCGCCACCCAGGGCCCCGTCGGCTCGGCCAAATAGGCAAGCGATACGCTATTGGTCGGCACAAGGACCAGGGCGACCCAGATCTGCACCCAGAGAGGCAGCCGACGGTAACTTTTCCAAATCTCCGGAACCATAAGACCCTCCCCCCGTTGTCCAAGGCGGCTGATGCCGCGCTTGAGTATTTATGGGAAAGATGAAAATGGGCAAGATATCTTTCATCTTTCCCAAAATACTCAATTCCCCGATCAAAACCGGGTGATCACGCGTCTTTAGGGCGCATCATCAGCCAGATCAGCGCGCCACCGGCCAGGACCAGAAACGGTGCCATTGCAAGGTTCACGGCGGTCCAGCCCGTTTGTGCGTTGCCACCGGAACAGTTCATGAGCCCGCCTGAGGACAGCGAGGCGAAGGTCACCCCGCCAAAGACCAGAAGGTCGTTCAGCCCCTGCATCCGACCGCGCTCATGCGGGGCGTGGGCCCCGGCCAGCATGGTCGTGGCTCCGATGAAGCCGAAGTTCCAGCCAACCCCAAGCAGGATCAGCGCCCCGAAGAAGTTTCCGATTTCAACGCCCTGCAACGCCACCATCCCGGCACTGGCGAGGATCAAAAGGCCGGTGGCGACAATGCGCTCGACGCCAAAGCGGGCGATCAGGTGACCGGTAAAGAACGACGGGATATACATCGCCAGCACATGGGCGGTGACAATGTCGGCGGCGTTGTTCTCGGTGAAACCACAACCGACCACCGCCAGCGGCGTGGATGTCATCACAAGGTTCATCAAGGCATAGGACACCATCGCGCAGATGACCGCGACAGCGATGCGCGGGGTCTTCAGTAATTCCATCCGCGTCCGCCCGCGCGGCGCATCAAGCGAGGGAACCGGCGGTTTCGGGATATCGAGCAGCAGGAACAAAAGCGCCCCGCCAAGGTTCAGCGTAATGACCGCCAGGTAAGTGCCAAGAAAAGGAATGACCAGGGACTGAGACGTAAGCTTGACCAGTTGCGGGCCAATGATCGCGCTCAGCAACCCGCCCGCCATCACGTAAGAGATTGCCTTGGGACGAAAGCCCTCGCTGGCGGTGTCGGCTGCGGCAAAGCGATAGAACCCCTGCGCCGACATATAGGTGCCCGTGATCAGGCTGCCGAAAAGGAACAGCGGAAAGGATGCGACATAAAGCCCGTAGGCGCCGACCGCGCCGCCGACCGCGCCAGCCCCTGCGCCAAGCATGAAGCCAGCGCGACGCCCATAGGTCTGCATCAGATGCGAAACCGGCGTCGCCGAGAGCATCGAACCCAGAACGATCAGCGAGATCGGTAGGGTGGCAAAGCAGATGTTGCTGGCCAGAGATTGTCCGGCGAGGCCCGCCACGACAAAGATCATCGGCATTTGCGCACCCAGAACCGCCTGGGCGGCGACCAGAACGGCGACGTTACGCCGGGCGCGGCTATCATCGGGAATAAGGACGGCATCTGTCATGGGCAACGTGCTAGACCGCGCGCACAGGCGCCGCAAGCGCAATCAGCGCCGGTCGATCAGATGCGCGAAAGAGCCGCTGACGCGACCGAGGCTCAACCCCATGTCGTCCAGAGTGTTGCCTTCGGCGTCCTGCGCCGCGAAAAGGGGTGGCCCCTTGGCGCGCAGGGTGCTGGCATAATGAAACTCGTGCCCCGCCCATGCGCCGCGGAACGGTCCGTCACGGGCGGTGAGTTGCCGATAGCCAAGGTGCAGTTTTCGCGTCGCGAAACTGGTTTCAAGCGGCAACAGGCCGGCCATCGGGTGGCGGCTGCCGTCAGCGTCGATCAGGCCATCTCCCAAGACCATGTATCCACCACACTCTCCATAAATATCAGAATGTTGCGCCGCTACCTTCAGGCTTTGCATGAAGGTTTGCGCCGCGCTTAGCCGCCCGGCGTGAAGCTCGGGATAGCCGCCCGGCAGAAACACGAACCCGGCCTCTGGCACGGGGTCATCGGCGAGTGGCGAGAACAGCCTGATTTCGGCCCCCGCCGCGCGCCAATCGGCCAGCATATGCGGATAGGCAAAGCCAAAGGCGCGATCCTGTGCCACGGCGATCACCTGTGCAGGGGGGGCAAGGCGTTGCGCAGTCACCGGGGCGGGCAAGGGGCGGGCCAGCGCCAGAAGCGCGTCGCGATCAAGCATGGCCCCGAGCGCATCCGCCGCAACATCGAGAAAGGCCTCCAGGTCGGCGCGCTCTGAGGCCTGTACCAGGCCGAGGTGACGCGAGGGTTGTGCAAGGCGCGGATCGCGACGCAGGGCCGCCAGAACCGGCAGGCCAAGCGGGGCGAGCGCGCGGCGCAACATTGCCTCGTGCCGCTCAGAGCCGGTATTGTTGAGAATGACCCCCGCCACATGCACCGAGGTGTCAAATCGCGCAAACCCGGCGACCAGAGGGGCCACGGAGCCAGCCATACGGCCCGCATCGACCACAAGCACCACCGGCAAGGTCAGGGTGCGGGCGAGGTCGGCAACCGCGCCGCGCCCGTCGGGAGGGGCGCCGTCAAACAGGCCCATGGCCCCTTCAATAATCAAAAGTCCTTCGCCCGAGGCCAGATCGGTAATGCGCTCGGGCGACATCGCCCAGGCATCCAGATTGGGACAGGGCGCGCCGCAGGCGGCCTCGTGAAAGCGGGGGTCGATATAGTCGGGCCCGGATTTGGCACCGCGCACGGACAGGCCCTCGCGCGACAAAAGCCGCAATAACGCCAGTGTGACGGTGGTTTTGCCCGCACCGGATGAGGGAGCGGCCAGGATCAGTCCGGGCATGTCACCTCGGCCGGCATGCCACGGCCCAACGGATCAAGATCACGCGGCGCCGCGCCCGCCATCATGCCTTGCCAGTCAAGCACCTGACGCATCAGCACGGAACGCCCGATGCACAGGATCGCTGGCGGCTCCATCCCGCTCGCCTCGATATCGGCGGCCAGTTGGCCGAGGGTGGTTTCGAGAACCTGCTGATCGGGGGTTGTGGCCGAGCAGACCGCCGCGCAGGGTTCATCCGCAGGGCGGCCTGCGGCCAGCAGGGCGGCGGAAATCTGGGGTGCGTGTTTCATGCCCATGTAGATCACGATGACCTGACTGCCCCTGGCGATGGCCTGCCAGTCCAGGGAACAGGGGGTTTCGCCGGATTGATCGTGGCCGGTGACAAAGGTCACCGACTGGTTGACGTCACGATGGGTCACGGGAATGCCGGCATAGGCCAGGCCGCCGATGCCCGCGCTGATGCCGGGGATGATCCGCACCGGCACGCCATGCTGTACAAGGGTCTGGGCCTCTTCGCCGCCGCGTCCGAACACGAAAGGGTCGCCGCCCTTGAGCCGCAGGACCTTGTGACCCGCGCGCGCCAGATCCACCAGTTGCAGCGAGATATCGCGCTGTTTCGCCGAGGGCTTGCCGCCGCGCTTGCCAGCATAGATATGGCGCGCCTGCGGGGCCCATGACAGGATATCGCGCTGTACCAGGGCGTCGTAGATCACCACATCGGCCTGATGCAGGGCGTTGAGCGCATGCAGCGTGAGCAGCCCCGGATCGCCGGGGCCCGCGCCACAAAGCCAGACCCAGCCGGATTTAAGCTCTGGCCAGTCATACCCGGCCAGGGTGGCGGGAAAGGAGGGATGCGAGTCGGTCATGCCCCTATATGCCGCGAGTTTTACCGGGGGAAAAGGTGGCAAGCGACGCAACACCGGGTGAAGAGCGACATGAACACACGTCGGGCGCTGCGCGCATGGTCGGTCGGGGAGCCTCCGGCGGGGATATTTAGGGCAAGAAGAAGGGACGGCCCGAGAAAGAGCCGCCGGGTGGATTTGGCAATTGGCCTCATGCAGTCGCGCGCCTATAGTCCGCGCAAGATATGGCACGCAAACCCGATACCCCCCTGCGCCGCGGCTGGACCACGGGCGCCTGCGCCACCGCCGCCACGCGCGCGGCGCTGAGCGTGTTTTGGGGGGCGCCCTGTCCGAAATCGGTGCGCATCACCCTGCCCAAGGGAGAAGAGCCGGAATTTGCCATCGCGCATTGCGCTGAGGGCGAGGGCTGGGCCGAGGCGGGGGTGATCAAGGATGCGGGCGATGATCCGGATGTGACCCATGGCGCGATGATCATTGCACGTGTGGCGCGTTCCGAGGGGGGCGTCGTATTTCGGGCCGGTGAGGGCGTGGGCATGGTGACCATGCCCGGCCTGCCGATCCCGCCCGGCGAGCCTGCGATCAACCCGGTGCCCCGCGAGATGATGCAGGCCACCCTCACCGACATGGCCGAGCGGCTTGGCGAGCGCGCCGATATAGAGATCACGATTTCGGTGCCCGGCGGCGCGGCACTTGCGCAACAGACATGGAACCCGCGGTTGGGGATCAAGGGCGGGCTGTCGATTCTTGGCACCACCGGCATCGTGCGGCCGTTTTCCTGTGCCGCCTGGATCGCCTCGATCCATCGCGGGATCGACGTGGCGCGCGGTGCCGGACTGCGCCATGTGGCGGGCTGTACCGGGGCCACCAGCGAAGCGGTCGTGCAACAGCTGTACGACCTGCCGGATCACGCCATGCTGGATATGGGGGATTTTGCCGGTGGCCTTTTGAAATACCTGGCCAAGCATCCGCTGCCGCATGTCACGATTGGCGGCGGGATAGGCAAGATGGTCAAGCTGGCGCAGGGCGCGCGCGATCTGCATTCCGGGCGCAGCCAGGTGGATTTCGACGCCCTGGCCGAAGTGCTTGGCGTGCCTGATCTGAAATACATGAACACTGCACTGCAAGCCTATGAAGAGGTTGGGGAAAGTATGAGCAAATGGGTGGCGGAAGCGGCGCTTGAGAAGGTGCGTTCCATGCTGCCCGAAGACGTAGGCGTTGATGTCGTGGTGATCGACCGCAAGGGCACAGTTATCGCGCGCGCCGGCGCGCCGGGACCGGGCGCATGACGATCCTGTTGCTGGCGGGCACCGGCGAGGCCCAGGCCCTGGCGCGCGCCCTGAATGAACAGGGCCATTCGGTTGTGGCCTCTTTGGCCGGGGCGACACGGGCCCCGCGCGCCTTTGGCGTGCCGATGCGGATTGGCGGATTTGGCGGCGAAGAGGGCTTTGCGCGCTATCTAAAAGAGGCAGGCATCGTGGCGGTGCTTGACGCGACGCACCCTTTTGCCGCCCATATCTCGAACCGCAGCGCGAAGGTATGTGCCGCACAGGGCATCCCCTATTGTCAGGTTTTGCGTCCCGAATGGCAGGCGGGCCCCGGCGATAAATGGCAGTTCATCGACCGCGAGGAAGAGGCCGCCGCGCATATCCCCGAAGGCGCGCGGGTGTTTCTTGCCACCGGAAGGCAGACGCTTGAGAAGTTCGCCAACCTGACCGGGCGGTATCTGATCTGTCGCCAGATCGACCCGCCAGAGGCTGCCTTTCCCTTTGATAACGGTGAATATCTTATCGGTCGCCCACCGTTTTCCGAGACCCATGAGCGTGATTTGTTCAAGCGCCTCGCCATTGACTGGCTTGTGGTCAAGAACGCGGGCGGCAGCGCGCCGATGTCCAAACTCGCGGCGGCGCGTGACCTTGGCCTGCCGGTGCTTGTGATCAATCGGCCCGCCCAGCCGGACGCGCCGCGCGTGGAAACGGTTGAGGGCGCGCTTGATTGGGTGGCGGGATTATGAGCGCACGGATCATCGAGACGGCGGCGGATGTAGAAGAGGGGGCGGCCTATCTCTGTGACCTCTGCCCGCGGCTGAAACAGGCCTATGCGCGGACCGGCCCCCTGCCACTACGGCGCAGCGAGGACGGGTTCGAGCGCCTGTTGAGCGCGATTGTCAGCCAACAGGTCAGTGTCGCCTCGGCCAATGCGATCTGGGCGCGCCTCAAGGCCGCAGGGCTTGACACGGCGGGCGCGGTTCTGGCCGCGTCCGAGGAAAGCCTGCGCGGTGAGGGGCTTAGCCGCCAGAAGGCGCGGTATGCCCGCGCACTCGCCGAGGCCGATATCGACTATGCCGCTTTGCGCAGCGCTCCTGACGACGCGGTGATCGCCACATTGACCAAAGTGCCCGGAATCGGAGTCTGGACGGCGGAAATCTATGCCATGTTCAGCCTTGGGCGCGCCGATGTCTTTGCCCCCGGCGATCTTGCGTTGCAAGAGGCCGCGCGCCTGCTTTATGACCTGCCGGAGCGCCCGAAAGCGCGCGCCCTGCGGCAGATGGCCGAGGATTGGGCGCCGTGGCGGTCGGTTGCGGCGCGGCTGTTATGGGCCTACTACCGGGTTGCGAAGGACAGGGAAGGGATCAGATGACACGCGTATTGAAAGCAGAGCGCAAGGAACCGATTTCGGGTGAAACCCGCTCGGCGGTGGTGTTTTTGCACGGCTACGGGGCCAATGGCGCCGATCTTCTTGGGCTGGCCGATCCCTTGGGCGAGCATCTGCCCGATACCTTGTTCGTGGCGCCGGATGCACCGGAATCCATTCCCGGCATGCCGTTCGGCCTGCAATGGTTTCCGATCCCCTGGATCGACGGATCGAGCGAGGAAGAGGCGCATCGCGGGCTGATGGCCGCCTCTGACGACCTGAACGCCTTTCTCGATGCCCTGATGGTGGATGAGGATCTTTTGCCCGAACAGGTCGTCCTGTTTGGCTTTTCCCAAGGCACGATGATATCGCTGCATGTGGCGCCGCGCCGTGAAGACCCGGTGGCTGGTATCGTGGCCTTCTCGGGGCGCCTTTTGTCGCCCGAACTGTTGAAGGACGACACCCAGAGCCGCCCGCCGATCCTTTTGGTGCATGGCGATGCCGATGACGTGGTGCCGGTACAATCCCTTCCCGAGGCGGCAGAGGCCTTGCAGGGGGCGGGATGGCAGGATGTCTATGCCCATATCATGAAGGGCACCGGCCACGGGATCGCCCCTGATGGGCTAAGCGTGGCGCTTGCCTTCATGCGTGACAAGCTTGGGCTTTGAAGCCGACCACCCGGAAATAGCCCAAAGCCTGCCATAATGGGATCATCTGTCGGCAATAGGACAACGAGCCATGACAGAGGCAACACAGATCCGCGTTCTGCCCGCAAGGGCGGTTTGGCTTGGCGCGCTTTTCGTGGCCGAGATGATCGTAATCATCCTCGCCTTTCAGGTTCTGAGCCAGATTGAATGCCGCCAGACGGTCATCGAGGGCGCGTGCCGGGCGTTGCGCGGGCTTGCGCTTGGGGTGATGTGCGTCGGTTTCCTGCTCGGCATCTATCTTTGGGCCAGACCAGAGGCGCGCCAGGGCTTTGCCGATATCTGTTGCAACAGGCCGGGCGGGCCGACCGCAAGGCTGGTGCATGGGCTTGGCTTCGCCGTTATCCTTGCGCCGCTGGCGGTGGTCGCCCCGGCAGATATGAATGCGGTGTTTCACCTTGTCTTTCCAGTACTTGGGCTTGGTGCGCTCCTGGCCGCGTTTGGCGGTCTTTTCTGGCTGGCAGAGCCGCGCGCGTGGCGCGACTGGCTGCGCGGTCGGGCGAGGTCGCTGTTGGCGCTGTTCGGGCTGGCGGCGGTCTTGCCGGGGCTTGTGGTTTTGCTGGGGCCGCTCTGGTATCAGCAGGTTCTAACCGACATCACCTTTATCGCCGTCGTCGTCCTTCTGTCACTGTTTTCCGACCGGGTGACGGCAGACCCAACCGTGCATGTGATCGGCGCCGATGACTTTCTGGTCATGGTGGCCGATAGTTGCTCGGGGATCGAAGGGTTTGTCCTGATCACGGTGTTTCTGGCCCTGTTCGCGGCGCTGTTTCGCGATACGCTGCGGCTCAAGCGGTTCTGGCTGATGATCTGGCCGCTGGCTCTTGCGGCAAGCTGGGTGTTCAACGTGCTGCGCATCACTGCGCTTATCCTGATCGGCGCGCATCTGTCGCCGGGGCTTGCGGTCAACGGCTTTCACAGCTTTGCCGGGTGGCTGATGTTTTCGACGCTCGCGATTGGCGTGCTCGTCGTGGTGAGTCGCAGCACTTTTGTGATGCGCGACCCGGCGGCACGGAGCCGCAGCGATGCCGTCTCTCTGGCGGGTGACGACGTGGTTGGGCGGATTGTGCCTTTTATCGTCTTTGCCCTCTCAGGACTGATCGTTCAGGCCTTCTTGCCCGCTCCGGCGCTTGGCTATCCGTTGCAGGTGGCGATGATGCTTGGTGCGCTCTGGTGGGCGCGGGCGACGGTCCGGCGTTATCTTGCTTGGCCGGGATCGCTATCGGTGGGCGTGGGGGCGCTTGTCGGTGTGATCTGGGTGATGACCGCGCCCGCCACTGCCGCCCCCGATCCCGCCTTGGCGGCGCTTGGCGGCGGGGCGCTTGCGCTGTGGGCGGCTCTGCGCATCCTTGGCACGGTCACGCTTGCGCCGATGATCGAGGAACTTTTCTTTCGCGGCTATATTCAGGCCCGGCTTGACCGGGGCAGCGTGGCTTCGCGCGTGGTTGCGGTGCTGGTCTCGGCGGGGCTGTTTGCGCTGCTGCATGGCCGCTGGATCGAGGCGGGGCTTGCGGGCGTCGGGTTTTCACTGATCTACATGCGAAAAGGGCGGCTGGCCGATGCCATTGCCGCCCATGTCGTTGCCAATGCCGTTATCGCGGGTGTCGCCCTGTGGCAGGGTGACTGGTCGCTGATCTGATCAGGCTAAAATACCGATCAGGCGCGCGCGCGACGCTTGAGTTCCCAGACCAGAACAAGCGCGGCCAGAACCACGGCAATTGCCAGTGTGCCGCTTGCCGCATCCATTTCCGGTACGGAAGATACCGTCGAACCGCCGGAGTCCCTCGTGCCATCGCCGTAATAATAGTTGAACCAATCCCACACTGTTCACTCTCCTTGAAAATGCTTTTTTGTCACTGTTAGGACGAATAATCGCCTAAAAGTTGCCATATTTCAAGTCGCGCCTTGGTTGCGTCCCCCTGACGGAAACGAAACAGGAATGGGCGGGGGATTGTTTCTGATCCGTGTGAAATTGTTGACGGAACACAGGTCAATTCAAATTGCCGTACGGGCGCTGCCCCGCGAATCATTCTGCCGCGCGCAACGGTTTTCCGGATTCACGCGTGCCAAGAATGCGTTTGAGATTCTCAAGGTCGGGCGGCGCGTCGAGGTCTTCGACATGGCCGATATCGACCGCAGTCTCATCCGGCCAGACAAGCTCGGGCACATGCGCCTCGCGCGCGGCCCGTTCAAGCGCCCAATCGTGCGCGGCGCGGCTTTTGGGGCCATTCGACAGCTTTGCCAGAAGGCGCGCGCCCCATGTCAGATAGGTTCCCGCCCAGACCCGCATCGCCAGCATCGCAGGCGTAAAGATCAGCGTCAGGACCGTGGCAATGCCAAGGCCGAAGACCACCGCCGTTGCCAGCTGTTTCCACCAGAGCGCCGTCGGGCTGTTGAAGGAATAGCCACCTTCGACGAAATCAAGGCTCAACCCGAACATCATCGGCGCAAGGCCGGCCATCGTGGTGATGGTGGTCAGAAGGACCGGCCTGATGCGCGCCTCGGCGGTGCGGGTGATCGCCTCGATCCGGGGCATGTAGCGGCTGAATTCCTGAAAGGTGTCGATCAGCACGATGTTGTTGTTCACCACGATTCCCGCAAGCGCGACAATGCCGGTGCCGGTCATTATGATCGAAAACGGCTGGTTCATTACCAGCATCCCGATCAAGACGCCGGTGGTCGAAAGCACCACCGCCAAAAGCACCAGAACCGCGTTGTAAAAGCTGTTGAACTGCGCCAGCAGTATGATGAACATCAACCCGAGAGCGCCCAGAAACGCCTTTTGCAGGAAGGCGCCGGATTCTTCCTGATCCTCGGCATCGCCGGTCCATTCATAGCTTACATTCGCGGGCAAGACGCCGCTCTCAAGCCAGGTGGTCAGCTCTTCCATCCGTTCGTTGGCGGTGATCGGCTCGATGATTTCATGGCCCTGTGCATCGGTCGTGGTCTTGCTAAGCCCATCGACAACGGCGGCCTTGATGTCAAAGAACCGGGTTTGATCGACGCGGTCGATCTGCGCCAATTTCTGCACCGGGGTGCGGGTGGTGAAATTGCTCAGCGGTACAAGCCCGGCGTCGGTGCGCACCTTGAGCGAATCAAGCGTCGAGAGCACCCGGTCCTGTTCCGGCAGGCGCACGCGAATTTCGATCTCTTCATCGCTGCTTTCGACCCGCATCGTGTCAAGCAGGATGCCGCGGGTCACAAGTTGTACCATCGCCCCCACGGTCGCCACATCGGCGCCGAACCGACCGGCCTTTTCCACATCGACGTCAATCTGCCAGTCGATACCGGGCAGGGGCAGGGTGTCTTCGATCTTGTCGAGTCCCAATGTCCCGTCGAATTTGGCGCGCGCCTTTTCGGTAAAGGCGATGAGCGCGTCCCAGTCATCGCTTTTAAGGCGCAGGTGCACCGGCTTGGCCGAGGCGGGGCCGCGCGCCTGCGCCAGGATTTCGATCTTGATACCGGGAATCGGTTCAAGCTCTGCGGTCAGTTCAGAGATGATGGTGTCGCCGTCAAAGGCCTCAACCTTGACGGCGCGGCCGACCTCGTAGCCAAGCAAAGGGATCGTGAACCATGTCTCGTGTGTCACGGGACGGTCGGCCCATGGAATGGTTTCAAGCTGGACCTGACCGATGGTGTCACGCGGGGGCCGGGCGCCACCGGTATTGTTGTTAAGCCCGCCATCCCCGGCAAAGGCAAAGGCGGTCTGAACGCCGGGATGTGCCAGCACGATCTTTTCGACCTGTTGGACAAGATCGTCTTTCTGATCAACCGACAGGTTGCCGCGTCCGCGTACATAGACGATAGCCTGTTCCGGCTCTGAATCCACGAAGAACTCGGTGCCCTGGTTGTTGTTGACGTAATAGATCAGGACAGAGCCGACGAGCACGAAAATCGCACAAAACGCCAGCAGCGGTGCCACCGGATTACCGGCGATCAGGTGGATCACCTGCCCGAAGGGCGAGCGGCGATAGCCCGCTTTGACGCGGGGGCGGCGATTGGGCAGGACGCGGTGCATCAGTGCGCGGCCAAGGTCGCCAAGACGGCGCCCGACGGCCATCAGCGCCATGAACAGCATCACGATACCGCTTACCCCGATGGCGGCGAGGGCGACCACGCCAAGCACAAGTGCAAAGACCTTGGTCAGGGTGGGGACCACCGATCCCAAAATTGCAGCGCTGTCCATCGCTGCGAAACTGGCGGTGACATTTTCAAGCAGGACCGGCACGAGAGAACCCGCAAGGGCGGCGGACGCGAGCGCAATCGGCAATAACAACAGGTGCCAGAGCCAGAAAAGTCCGGCAATCTGACCGATCCGGGCATCACACCACCGTTCCATGCGCCCCGTCACACCGCCCAGCACCGGCAGATAGACCAGCGCCACCAGAAGCGACGCGCTCAGCACAAAGATCAGGGTGACCGGCAGCATGCCCATGAACTGCCCCGGCATGCCCGGCCAGAACAGCATCGGCAGGAACGCGCAAAGCGTGGTCGCGGTCGAACTTACCACCGGCCAGAACATCCGCTTGGCGGCCGCAACATAGGCATGCATCGGGCCGACGCCCTCATCAATCCGCTTGTCGGCGTATTCGACCACAACGATGGCGCCATCCACCAGCATGCCCACCGCCAGAATGAGGCCGAACATCACGATATTGGAAATCGCCACACCCATGATCGCCAGAAGCGCAAAGCACAGCAGAAACGAGGTCGGGATCGCAAAGCCGACCAAAAGCGCCGGGCGAATGCCAAGTGTCGCAAGGATCACAATCATCACCAGAGCAATCGCCGTCAGGACCGAGCCTTCGAGCTGCCCGACCATCGAGGCGACGGTATGCGACTGATCGTTCGAGGTGCCCACCGTGACCGCCGCCTGCAATTCCTTGGGCCAGCGGGTCGCGGCGCGGGCCACCTCCTGACGGACAAGATCGGCGGTCTCGATGATGTTGTACCCCTTGCGCTTGACCACCTGAAGCGCGACCGTGGTGTCGCCGTTGAAACGGGCCGTGCCGAGGCGGTCCTCGAACGTCAGGTTGATCGTCGCCAGATCGCCAAGCCGCACCACCCGGTCGCCGCTTGTCTTGATCGGCAGACGGTAGATATCGCGGGTTTCTTCAAACGATGACGGGATCTTGACCGAGAAGGTGCCCTGCGCATTGTCGACCTCGCCGGCCGCAATCAGCTGATTGTTGTTGCGCACCACATTGATCAGCTCAAGCGCGGTCACGTTATAGGCCTCAAGACGCAGCGGGTCGATCACCACTTCGATCATCTCGTCGCGATTGCCCGCGATGCCCGCCTCAAGTACCGGCTCAAGCCCCTCAAGCGTATCCTGAAGATCCTTGGCCAGCCGCGCCATGGTGCGCTCGGGCACCGGGCCGCTCAGGTTGACGATGATGATCGGGAATTCGCTGAAGTTCACCTCGCGCAGGGTGTATTTCTCTGCGCCTTCGGGAAATTCGGCTTCGGCTGTGTCCATCGCGTCGCGCACATCGGCAAGGATCTTGGTCTTGTCCCAGCCGAATTCGAACTCGAGCGCCACGCCGCCATAGTTTTCCGCCGCCGTGCCGGTCATGGTCTTGAGCCCGTCAAGATCGCTCAACTCGGTTTCCATCACCTTGACCAGCAATTTCTCGCTGTCCTCGGCGGAAATGCCGGGGAAGGGGACCGAAACAAAGAGTGCGGGCACCTCGATATCGGGCTCGCCCTCCTTGGGCAGGCTGACATAGGCCAGCGTGCCCGCCAGTATGGAAAGCACCACAAAGGCCAGCACCATGCGCGCCCGCGCGGCGGCCCAATCGACGATGCCGGTCATTGCCCAAGCTCCTGATAGGTTGGGCTGACGGGGACGCCGTCGGTGACATATTCCTGACCGATCACGATCACGTCGGCGCTTTCTGGCAGGCCGGTCATCCAGACCCCCTGTGGCGTGTCGCGCAGCAGGGTGATCGGGGTAAAGCGGGCACGGCTTGCGCCGTCCACAAGGCGCACGCCAAGCAGGCCCTCGTCATTCAGCGTCAGCGCCGACTGTGGCAACAGATGTGCGGCCTTGCCCTCGGCACTGATCATGATTTCGGCGGTCTCGCCGTCGCGCAGGCTGAGGTCGGGATTCGGCACCTCGATTTCGACGCGAAAGGTGCGGGTCGTATTGTCGGCGGCGCGCGATAAAAAGGTCACCCGCCCCTCGACACTTTTTCCCGAGGCAAGGCGCGCGGTCGTCTTGGCGCCATGCCCGACACGCCCGACCTGCATTTCCGATACGAATCCGACAATCGCGATAGGGTCGAGTTGCAACACCGTGGCACAAAGCGCGCCTGGTTGCAGGAGGCTGCCGATTTCGGCGGTGTCGCTTTCCAGAACGCCCTCGAATGGCGCGGTGATCTCAAGACGGGCGATCTCGCTCTCGGCGGCAGTTATGGCGGCGCGGGCCGATTCGATGCCCGCGCGCGCGGCCTCAAGCCCGGAACTTGCCGATTGAACCGCGGCGCGGGCCGAACTTACCTCGGCGCGGGTGGCCGCCACGCGGGTTTGCGAGGCAAAACCGCCGCGCTCAAGATTCGCGGCGGCATTGGCGTTGATTTCGGCCTCTTCAAGCTGGGCACGGGCCTCTTCGGCGCGGGCCTCGGCCTCGGGGACGCGGGTCATCGCCTCGGCAAGGCGGGCGCGGGCCTCGGCCAGGGTGGCGTTGCGCGCAGCGGGATCAAGGCGGCACAGAAGATCGCCCTCGGCAACATGCGTGCCCTTGCGCCGCGGTTGCGAGATGACAAGCCCCGATGTTTCGGCCCGCAGCTCGACAAGGCGGTTCGCCTCAGTGCGCCCGCGCAGGATCACGGCGCTGTCGATAACCCGTGCCCGGCTGTGGATGGCGACGACACCGACCGTTTCCCCTGTGCCTTCGGCTGCCGCAGTCTCGGGCCGGGCGGGGGCTTCGCCAGCGGTGGTGTCCTCTGTTGCAGGCCCGGAAAAGAGCGCCGTAATGCGCTCGCGGTCGAATACAAAGGTATAGATCAGGCCGGACACCACGATGGCAATGAAGATAGGAACTATACGCATCTTGCAACTTTCCGAGCCGGGCGCGTCACGCCGCATGACTCCTATACCACATGATTAAAAGGCGCATGCGGGTGTCATGTTCCATCATGCGCTAAACTGTCTGGTTCAAATTAAACGTTTATGGCCGCCCTCGCAAGCGGCAGGATGATACCGGCAGACGCCGCCCCTTGGCAGGGCCGGGGCTTCGCGTTAAGAGAGGGCAAAATTCAGGGGGGCCGGGCGTGAGCGACACCGACAGTTTTATTGACGAAGTGACAGAAGAGGTTCGTCGCGACCGTCTGTTTGGTTATATGCGCCGCTATGGCTGGATCGCGGTTCTGGCGATCCTTCTGCTGGTTGGCGGGGCCGCCTGGAACGAGTGGCAAAAGGCCCAGAAACGCAATGCAGCAGAGGCGCTTGGCGATCAGATCGTCGCCGCCCTTGCCCTTGAAGAGCGCGGCGCGCGCGCCGAGGCCCTGACCAAGATCGACGCGACAGAGCCGTCGGCACAGGCGGTCCTTGATCTTCTGGCCGCCTCAGAGGCCGCGGGCGAGACCCCCGAGGATGCTGCAAAACGCCTGATGACACTGGCCGAGCGCGAGGGCACCGATCCGGTCTATCGCCAGATTGCCACACTCAAGGCGGTCGCGCTTCCGGACTCGGGGCTGGATGTCGAAACCCGCCGCACCCTGATGAACGGGCTGGGCCTGTCGGGCGGTCTGGTGCGGCTTCTGGCCGAAGAACAACTGGCGCTGATTGATCTGGAAACCGGCGACAAGGATGCCGCGCTTGAGCGGATGATGCAAATCGCTGCTGATGCAGAGGCCACAGCAGGCTTGCGTCGACGCGCGACACAAGTGATTGTGGCCTTGGGCGCCGAGCCGCCCGAGCTGCCGCGTCTCGATCAGCCGGGCGCGTCGGTATCTGAGTAAGACGGTTCGCGCAAACGGGGATGACACCCCGATTGACGTTAAGGGCGAAAAGTGAGGGCACGAGCATTGAAACGCAACGGATTGATCCTTGGGCTGGCGACGGTCCTTGCCCTGACGGCCTGTTCCAAAAAAGAGCAGATCCTGCCCGGAGAGCGCGAAGGCCTGCGCGAGGTGCTTCAGACCGAGGCCGCCCGCGCAGAGGCCAATGTGACCCCCAAAAACAGCGTGGTGCCGGTGTCTTTGCCCGCCGCGACGGTCAATGCCGAGTGGCGCCAGAGCATCGGCACGGCCTCGACCCGCATCAGCCATCCCGCCCTTGGCGCAAGCCCGCAACTGGCCTGGGCGGTGAATATCGGCGCCGGTGATGGCCGCCGCGTGCGCATCACAGCCGATCCGGTCGTTGCCGAGGGGCGCGTCTTTACCCTTGATGCCCAGGCTCAGGTCAGCGCCGTTTCGACCGCCGGACAGCTGTTGTGGTCCACCGATATCACCCCGCCGACCGACGCCTCGGCCAACGCCAGCGGTGGTGGTCTGGCTTATGGCGCGGGCAAACTCTTTGTCTCGTCCGGCTTTGGTTTGCTGAGCGCCATTGATCCGGCCACCGGCGCCGTGATCTGGCAGCAAAAGCTTGGTGCATCGGGCACCGGCACACCGGCCGTGGTTGACGATCTGGTCTATGTTGTGGCGGGCGATGACGTGGCCTGGGCACTTGAGTCCGAGACCGGGCGCATCCGCTGGCAAGTGTCGGGGACGCCTGATATCCATAACGTGCTGGGCGGTCCTGCCCCGGCGATCACCGACAAATACGTGGTTTTTGCCTTTGGTGCCGGGGAGTTGCAGGGCACGTTCCGCAAGGGTGGGCTGCGCCTTTGGGATGCTCAGATCGCGGGCGAGCGGCTTGGCGTTGCCAGTGCGCGTGTGCATGACATCACCGGCGATCCGGTGGTGGTCGGCGACCGCGTCTATACCGGAAGCCATTCGGGACGCACCGTGGCGCTTAATCTCGGCAATGGCGAACGGATCTGGACCGCGACCGAAGGTCCGCTCAACCGGGTCTGGCCTACGGGTGATTCCATTTACATGGTCACTGACCGCAACGAACTTGTGCGCCTTGCGACCGAGGATGGCCGCCGCATCTGGGGGCATGAATTGCCGCTGTTCAAGAACAAACGCCCGCGTCGCCAATCCGATATCGTCGGCCATTTTGGCCCGCTCATGGCCGGTGGACAGCTGATCGTGGCCTCGGGCGATGGCGCGCTGCGGTTCTTTGATCCGGCCTCGGGGCAGGCGCGCGGCGCGGTGGAATTGCCCGGCGGGGCGACCTCTAATCCGGTGGTTGCGGGCAACACGCTTTACGTCGTTTCAAAAAAGGGCCAATTGCTGGCTTTCCGTTGACCGCGCGATCCTGTATCAGACCGGCTTGATCCCGTGTCGGAGCAGAAAAACAGATGACTTTCACCCTCGCCATCGTGGGCCGCCCCAATGTTGGGAAATCCACGCTGTTCAACCGCCTTGTCGGCAAACGCCTTGCTTTGGTCGATGATCAGCCGGGCGTGACGCGTGACCTGCGCGAAGGCGCGGCACGGCTGGGCGACCTGCGCTTTACCGTGATCGACACCGCCGGTCTTGAAGATGCGACCGACGAATCGCTTCAGGGCCGGATGCGCAAGCTGACCGAGCGCGCGGTCGATATGGCCGATATCTGCCTGTTCCTGATAGATGCGCGCACCGGGGTGACCCCGCTTGACGAGGCCTTGGCCGAAATCCTGCGCAAGCGTTCGGCGCATGTGATCCTTGCCGCCAACAAGGCCGAAGGTGCCGCTGCGGATGTGGGCGTGAACGAGGCCTATGGCCTTGGTCTTGGCGAGCCTATCCGCCTGTCGGCCGAACATGGCGAGGGCCTTAACGATCTCTACGCGCAATTGATGCCGCTGTCGGATGCTTTTGAAGAGCGCGCCAAGGCCGAGGCCCCTGAAACCGACGTTGCTCTTGATGAGGGTGATGAGGATGACGACGAAGAGACGTATCGCAGGCCAACCAAGTCGCGTCCGCTTCAGGTTGCGGTGGTCGGGCGCCCCAATGCCGGAAAGTCGACGCTGATCAACAAGATCCTCGGAGAAGACCGCCTGCTGACCGGCCCGGAGCCGGGCATCACCCGCGACGCGATTTCCCTTCAGATCGACTGGGACGGGCTTCCGGTGCGGATCTTCGACACGGCGGGCATGCGCAAAAAGGCCCGCGTTCAGGAAAAGCTTGAAAAGCTGTCGGTGTCCGACGGGCTTCGGGCGGTGAAGTTTGCCGAGGTGGTGGTCGTGCTGCTGGATGCGGAAATCCCGTTCGAGCAACAGGACCTGCGGATCGCCGACCTGGCCGAGCGCGAAGGCCGTGCGGTGGTTGTTGCGGTCAACAAATGGGATATCGAGCCGGAGAAACAGGAAAAGCTGCGCCATCTGCGCGAATCCTTCGAGCGGCTGTTGCCACAGCTGCGCGGCGCGCCGCTTGTCACCGTGTCGGCCAAGACCGGCAAGGGGCTCGATCGGCTGCGTGCTGCCGTGGAAAAGGCCTATGAGGTCTGGAACCGCCGGGTCAGCACGGCACAGTTGAACCGCTGGCTGACGGGCATGCTTGAACAGCACCCGCCCCCCGCGCCGGGCGGCAAACGCATCAAGATGCGCTATATGACCCAGGCCAAGACCCGCCCGCCGGGCTTTGTGGTGATGTGTTCGCACCCCGACAAGCTGCCTGACAGCTATTCGCGCTACCTTGTAAACGGGCTGCGCACCGATTTCGACATGCCGGGCACCCCGATCCGCCTTTACATGCGAAGCCAGTCGGACAAGAACCCCTATAAGGCCAAGAAAAAGACCGGGCCTTCCAGCCTGCGCAAGCATCTGGGCAAGCCTCCGAAATCATAGGTGGGCGTCCTTCGGGGCGTCATGGCGTTTCCGCTCTTATGAGCAAGCGGATATTGCCGCTTGCCATTTCGAGAGCTGTTAACGATTGTTAACGTTTTTGAGGGGCAGAAATGATGACGATTTACTTCAGTGCGGCACTCGCCTTGTTGACGATAATGACGGGGGCCGCCATTGCCGCACCAATGGTTTCAACGTCAGTGCATGGCGTCACGACAGAGTTCGACCATGGGGGCGGATGTCGTAAAAGCTCGCCCCGCGGGCAGTGCTGCCACATGGAAACAAAGACGGGCCGCGTGCATTGCCACTGATCCGAGTGATCAGGCGCGCGTCAGGGCGTGCCAGCCGCGCAGGGTGACAAGAACCGTCGCCGCCAGCCCTGCGATGCAGAGCAGGATCACCGGCATGTTGCCGGTTTCAAGGTTGCGGATGATCACGCCGAACAGTGCCCAGCACACACCGAAGGCAAAGCTGAAGGTGGCCGGGCGGGCGACCAGAACCGTAAGCGTGATCGCCAGTGCCAGCCCGAGCATCAAGAGTGCTGCGGCCTGTTCGCTCAGGATGCCGTAGCCCGCAAGCACAAGCCCAAGAGCGACGCAACTCGCCGCCGTCAGCCACCCGGCATAAAGCCCGACCGGCCCCTCAAGCCAGGCACGATCGCGGTAGGGGGCCCGCAACAGCGCCAAAAGCGCACCCGCCAGCATCAGCCAGATCATCACCGTCGCCCAGAGCACATGGACCTGCGCCACCGCGATCCAGAACAGGCCAAGCCCGAGGCCGGGGATCAGCGGCGCACGCACGCGCTCCCAGTCGCTGGCACCGGCGCGCCAGACAAGCCCGAAGCCCGCCCCGAGGATAAGCCAGAGGTAAATCGCGCCCCAAAGCGCAAAGGCATAGCCTGCGGGCTGCACCGGCGGATTGATCTGGGCAATTGGAAGCTGGTCCGGGCGAAAGCCCGCGAAACCGCCTGTGAACACCGGCGACAGGGCAAACCCCGCCGCCAGCACGAAGACAAGTGTCGCTTTGCCGCGATCAGGCAAGCGTGCCATCGGCCTGCAACATCGTTTTGCCTCCCAGATAGGGGTGCAGCACCTCGGGAAGGCGTACCGAGCCATCGGCGTTCTGGCCGTTTTCAAGCACCGCGATCAGACAGCGCCCAACCGCAAGGCCCGACCCGTTCAGCGTATGCAGGAACTCGGGCTTGCCACCGGCGGCAGGCTTGAAACGCGCGTTCATCCGGCGCGCCTGAAAGTCGCCGCAGACCGAGACCGAGGAAATCTCGCGATAGGCGTTCTGACCGGGCAACCAGGCCTCGATGTCATAAGTGCGGCGGGCGCCAAAGCCCATGTCGCCGGTGCACAGGATCACGGTGCGATAGGGGATGCCTAACTGCTCCAGAATATCTTCGGCACAGCGCAGCATACGCTTTTGTTC
>NZ_CAJXIP010000046.1 GCF_913054395.1 uncultured Roseovarius sp. | reverse complement strand
CGCGGCCGGCGCGATCGAGGCGATCTTCTCGATTCTGGCGATCCGCGATCAGGTGGTGCCGCCGACGATCAACCTCGACAATCCGGCGGTCGAAACGCCGCTTGATCTCGTGCCGAACGTTAAGCGCGAGCGCGAGGTGAATGTCGTCATGTCCAACAGCTTTGGCTTCGGCGGCACGAATGCGTCGCTTTGCCTTGGGAAGCCGCGCTGATGTGGCGCCATATTGCGTCTAACTTTCTGACACTTCTGGTTGTTGTCGTCTTCTTGCTCGGGGGCATGATCCTCTGGGGACAAAAGGAATATGGCACCACGGGGCCTCTGGACGAGGCGATCTGTCTGCGGGTGGACCCCGGAAGCACGATGCGGCGCATCTCGCGTCGCCTTGAGGATGAAGGCGCGATCGTTAGCGGGACGATCTTTCGGATCGGCGCGGAATACAGCAACAAGAGCGATGATCTCAAAGCGGGCAGCTGGCTTATTCCCGAAGGCGCCAGCATGTCGCAGATTACCGATATCATCACCCGTGGCGGCGCCAGCAGCTGTGGCACCGAGGTGGTCTATCGCATCGGGATAGCCAAGGCCGAGGTGGTTGTGCGCGAACTCGACACCGGCACCGGGCGCTACGAGGAAAAGATCGCCTTTGATCCGGCCGTCGACGAGGCCGCCCCCGAGCTTTTCACCCGCGTGCGCGGGCAGGCCGATACCCGCTATCGCATCGCCCTGGCGGAAGGCGTGACAAGCTGGCAGGTGGTGGAAGAGCTCAAATCGGTCGATGTGCTTGAGGGCGCGGTCGCCGAGTTGCCTGCGGAGGGCTCGCTTGCCCCCGATAGCTATGAGGTGCGCGCAGGCGACACGCGCGAGAGTGTGATCGCCCGCATGCGTGCCGCCCAGGACATTATCATGGCCGAGGCCTGGCAGAACCGCGCCGCAGATCTCCCCCTCGAAAGCGCCTATGAGGCGCTTATCCTGGCCTCGATCATCGAAAAGGAAACCGGCGTGAGCGAAGAACGCCGCCAGGTGGCCAGCGTCTTCACCAACCGCCTCAGGCGGGGCATGCGCCTGCAAACCGACCCGACCGTCATCTATGGTGTCACCAAGGGCCAAGGCATTCTGGGGCGAGGCCTTCGCCAGAGCGAATTGCGCGGCAATACGCCCTGGAACACCTATGTGATCGACGGCCTGCCGCCGACCCCCATCGCCAACCCCGGTCGCGCCAGCATCGAAGCGGCGGTCAATCCCGATGAGACCGACTATATCTTTTTCGTGGCCGATGGCAGTGGCGGGCATGCCTTTGCCCAGACCCTGGAAGAGCATAACCGGAACGTTGCCAAATGGCGCCAGATCGAGGCGGAGCGCACCGCCAACTAGGTCTGCCTGTGCGTTGATCGGTGCAAAATGAGTATTTGAGGAAAGATGAAAGCCGGCGTGGTCCTGCTGTTTCTTCTTGCCTGAAATATCCCCGCCGGAGGCTCCCGCAGTATCCGCCGGCGCGCCGTCCGGGGCAGGAGGAGACCTAGCCTTTGGCGTGGGGTGCGACGGGATCGGGTGCCAGCGGCGCAGTGATCCGGGCGCGAAATCGGCTCTGGCCGGTTTCATTCATTTTGCTTATTCCCCCGATCACGCCTTTGCATTTTACCGATCCTGCCTATCTGTTATACTAAGCCCAATCCAGAGGAGCATACACGTGGCGAAAACACTTTCAAAACTGGCCGAGCTTGATCCGGTCTGGGCGCGGATTGCCTCCGAGGCGAAGCAGGCGATCGCCGATGAGCCCTTGCTGGGCGGGTTGATCCATTCAAGCGTCCTGCACCATGACACTTTCGAATCGGCGCTGGCCTATCGGATTTCTCTCAAGTTGACCTCGAACGAAATGCCCGAGCAGATCCTGCGTGAGATTTGCGACAAGGCGCTTGGCACGGACGCTGAAATCGGTCTGGCGGCGCGGGCCGATATCGTGGCGGTGAATGATCGCGACCCGGCATGCGATCGCTTTATCCTGCCGCTGCTGTTCTTCAAGGGGTTCCAGGCAATCCAGGCCTATCGCATCGCACATTGGCTCTGGAGCACCGGGCGCCGTGATCTGGCGCGGTTCTTTCAGATGCGGGCCTCTGAGGTGTTCGGCGTCGATATTCATCCCGCCGCGCGGATCGGCAAGGGCATCATGATTGACCACGCCCATTCCATCGTGATCGGCGAGACCGCCGTGGTTGGCGACAATGTCTCGATGCTGCATTCGGTTACCCTTGGCGGCACCGGCAAGGAAGAAGAGGACCGCCATCCCAAGATCGGCAATGGTGTTCTGATCGGTGCGGGGGCCAAGGTTCTTGGCAATATCCGCGTCGGGAATTGCTCGCGCGTCGCGGCCGGTTCGGTTGTGCTGGAAGAGGTGCCGCCCTGCAAGACCGTGGCGGGCGTGCCCGCCCGCATCGTGGGCGAGGCTGGTTGTGCGCAGCCGTCGGTCAGCATGGACCAGCTTTTGGGCGTGCGCGGCGACAAGGAAGACGACGCCGGGTAAAGACGGCCCTGGCCCCGAAAGAAGACATCACCGCACCCCCGGCAGGATCAGACCCTGTCGGGGGTGCGGTCGTTTTCAGGCCAGCATCACCATCGGGTTTTCCAGATTGTCTACGATCCGGTTCAAGAGCTCGGCGCCCATCGCACCGTCAATCACCCGGTGATCGACGCTCAGGGTGACCGACATGACCGTCGCCACGGCCAGCTCTCCATCACTGCCGACGACGGGCTGTTTCTTGCCCGCACCGACCGCAAGGATCGCGCCATGCGGCGGGTTGATCACCGCGTCGAAATTGTCGATTCCGAACATGCCGAGATTGGAAATCGCGAATGTGCCACCCTGATATTCCTGCGGCGCAAGTTTGCGGTCGCGCGCGCGGCTGGCAAGGTCTTTCATCTCGGTCGAGAGCGCAGAAAGCGATTTCATCTCGGCGTCTTTCAGGACCGGCGTGAACAGCCCGCCTTCGATCGCCACGGCGACTGCCACATCGGACGGCTTGAGCCTGAGCACCTTGTCACCGGCCCAGACCGCATTGGCATCCGGCACCGCCTGAAGCGCGAGCGCGCAGGCCTTGATGATGAAGTCATTGACCGACAGTTTGACGCCGCGCCCTTCAAGCTGTTTGTTCAGCTCGCCCCGGAACTTCATCAGCGCATCAAGCTTGATGTCACGGCGCAGATAGAAATGCGGCACGGTCTGCTTGGCCTCGGTCAGGCGCGCGGCGATGGTCTTGCGCATGCCGTCAAGCTTGACCTCTTCAAACTCGCGGTCCTGATACATCGCCATGACCGCATCCGAGGACGGGCCGCTTGCCATCACCGCCGGGGCAGGGGCGGCTTTCGCGGTCTCTGCCGGGGCGCTTGCGGCGGCGGGTTTGGCGGCACCGGCCTTGGCGGCCTCGACATCGGCCTTCACGATCCGGCCATGCGGGCCGGACCCGGTAAGCCCGGCAAGATCAACGCCCTTGTCGGCGGCAATCCTGCGCGCCAGCGGCGAGGCAAATATCCGCCCGCCATCGGCGGCGGCCGGTGCTGCGGGGGCCTTGCTTTCGGCCTTGGCCGGGGCGGCGGGTTCATCCTTGTCGGCCTTTGCCGGGACTTCTGGCGTGGCGGCCTCGCCCGCGGCCGAAGATCCGCCAGCCTTGATGTCACCGGCGCTTTCGCCGTCTTCCAGAAGCACAGCGATGGCGGTGTTTACCTTCACGCCCTCGGTGCCCTCTTCGATCAGGATCTTGCCGACCACGCCCTCATCGACGGCTTCGAACTCCATCGTGGCCTTGTCGGTCTCGATCTCGGCCAGAAGGTCGCCGGAACTTACCGTATCGCCCTCTTTGACAAGCCATTTGGCCAGGGTGCCCTCTTCCATGGTGGGGGACAGGGCGGGCATCAGAATTTCAATTGGCATCGCTCTATGTCTCCTTACCGATAGGTCACTTGGCGCACAGCATCGAGCACCTCATCCACGGATGTCAGCGCCAGCTTTTCAAGATTGGCCGCATAGGGCATCGGCACGTCCTTGCCGGTGCAGTTGATGACCGGCGCGTCAAGGTAATCAAACGCGCGCTCCATCAAAGAGGCCGAGATGTGGTTGCCGATCGAGGCCACCGGCCAGCCTTCTTCAACAGTGACACAGCGGTTGGTTTTCATGACGCTGGCAATCACCGTGTCGTAATCGAGCGGGCGCAGGGTGCGCAGGTCGATCACCTCGGCGGAAATGCCGTCTTCGGCAAGCTTGTCCGCCGCCTCAAGCGCGTATGTCATGCCGATGCCAAAGCTGACGATGGTAACATCGCTGCCTTCGCGCCAGATTTTGGCCTTGCCGAACGGAATGGTGAAATCATCCATCTTCGGCACCTCGAACGAGCGCCCGTAAAGGATTTCGTTTTCAAGGAAGACAACCGGGTTCGGGTCGCGGATCGCCTGTTTCAAGAGGCCCTTGGCACAGGCCGCCGAATAGGGCTGCACCACTTTCAGGCCGGGAATTTGCGCATACCATGCCGCATAGTCCTGGCTGTGCTGGGCACCGACGCGCGCGGCGGCGCCGTTCGGCCCGCGAAACACGATCGGACAGCCCATCTGGCCACCCGACATGTAAAGCGTCTTGGCGGCGGAGTTGATGATCTGGTCGATCGCCTGCATGCCAAAGTTCCAGGTCATGAATTCGACAATCGGGCGCAGGCCGCCAAAGGCCGCGCCAACACCGATCCCGGCAAAGCCGTGCTCGGTGATCGGGGTGTCGATCACGCGCTTGGCGCCGAATTCGTCCAGCAGACCTTGTGAGATTTTGTAGGCGCCCTGATATTCGGCGACTTCTTCGCCCATCAGGTAGACGTCTTCGTCACTGCGCATCTCTTCGGCCATGGCGTCGCGTAGGGCTTCGCGAACGGTGGTTGAAACCATTTCGGTGCCTTCGGGCCAGTCGGGGCTTGTGTCGGCTTTGGGCGCATCCGGGGCCTTGGCCTGGGCCGGGGCTGCCTTGGGGGCGGGGGCCTCTTGTTCTTCAGGCGCGCTTGCCGGGGCGGCGGCGCTTTCGATGTCGTCGGCGCTTTCGCCCTCTTCCAGAAGCACGGCGATGGCGGTGTTCACCTTCACGCCCTCTGTGCCCTCGTCGATCAGGATCTTGCCGATCACGCCTTCATCGACGGCTTCGAATTCCATCGTGGCCTTGTCGGTTTCGATCTCGGCCAGGATATCGCCGCTCTTGACGCTATCACCTTCCTTGACCAGCCATTTCGCCAATGTGCCTTCTTCCATTGTCGGAGAGAGGGCGGGCATCAAAATTTCGGTTGCCATGGTTGTCTCTCCTCCTCAGGCGTTCTGCGGCGCCGCATCGGCGTAAATATCGGTCCAGAGTTCGTCGGCGCCGGGCACCGGGCTTTCCTTGGCGAATTCGGCGCTGGCGTTGACGATCTCCTTGATCTCCTTGTCGATCGCCTTGAGGCTGTCCTCGGTGGCATGGTTGCCGGACAGCAGCAGATCGCGCACATGCTCGATCGCGTCTTTTTCGTCTCGCATCTTCTGGACCTCTTCGCGGGTCCGATACTTGGCCGGGTCGGACATCGAGTGACCGCGATAGCGATAGGTCTTGATTTCTAGGATGTAGGGGCCCTTGCCGGACCGGCAATGCGCCACGGCCTTGTCGCCGGCCTCTTTGACGGCGAGCACATCCATGCCATCCACGGCCTCGCCGGGAATGCCGAAGGCCTCGCCGCGGGTGTAGATATCCGGGCTTGAGGTCGAGCGTTTCTGCGAGGTGCCCATGGCGTATTGGTTGTTTTCGATGACGAAAATCACCGGCAATTGCCAAAGCGCGGCCATGTTGAATGTCTCATAGACCTGACCCTGATTGGCGGCGCCATCGCCGAAATAAGTGAAGGTCACGCGACCGTTTTCGTTGTACTTGTCCGCAAAGGCCAGACCGGCGCCAAGCGGGACGTTCGCACCCACGATGCCGTGCCCGCCATAGAAATGCTTTTCCTTGCTGAACATGTGCATCGAACCGCCCTTGCCACGGCTATAGCCACCTTCGCGGCCCGTCAGCTCGGCCATGACGCCGTTGGGGTCCATGCCACAGGCCAGCATATGGCCGTGATCGCGGTAGGTGGTGATGCGTTTGTCGCCCTCTTCAGCGGCGGCCTCAAGGCCGACAACAACCGCCTCCTGACCGATGTAAAGGTGGCAAAACCCACCGATTAGGCCCATGCCGTAAAGCTGACCGGCCTTTTCCTCGAATCGGCGGATCAGCAGCATGTCGCGGTAAAATGTCTTGAGTTCGTCGGCAGAAACGTTTGGTTTCTTTGTGCTTTTTCGGGCAGCCATGGGTGGGCGACTCCTTGTTGGCAGATATAGTTTAGCGTTAAACTATCAAATACACGATCCCTGGCCGCCTGACGAGGGTGAATTTTGGCTCTTTGTGAAGATGGGCGTACCCGAGGGGGTAATAGCGTCGATCATGATTGGCAATCCATGACTGTCGTGAGCCCGATGCGGTCGTTGGCCAGAGTCTTGGCTGACCGATTTTCCTTGTCCGTTTTGGGAACACGGCGTCCTGTGATATGCTTTCTCGTCATAGGAAAGAAATGCTGTTGTGTTTGACTGCCTGCATCGGCGGCACATTCGACAAGTGTGATACCAGAAGGAAGCACCGGCTCGCGGTCTTGCAATGCCCGCGATGAAAAGTCGGTGTTTCCGGGAGAGGGAGGGTGACCGGAAAATCAGGATTTCAACTGAGACAAGGCGGCCCGGAGGTCTATGAGCGCTGTTGGGTCCGCGCCCAACTGGCTCAATCCGCCGAGGAACTGGTCGCTGCCGCCAATGTGTCCTCGGGAGACCGGGTCATAGATATCGCCTGCGGAACTGGTGTGGTGGCGCGCAGCGCAGCCGTTCGTTCTGGTGATGCAGCGACTGTTACGGGTGCCGATGTCAATTCCGATATGCTGGCGGCAGCCGCGCGGTTTGCCGCCGATGCCGACCTTGCCGACATTGCATGGGTAGAATGCGATGCAGCAGATATACCCGAGCAGGATTCTAAATTCGATGTGGCGCTTTGCCAGCAGGGCCTTCAATTCATGCCGGACAAGAAGGGCGCGCTGGCCGAGATGTGGCGCGTATTGAAACCCGGCGGGCGGCTCGCCATCACTGTCTGGAAGACACGTTCCCCGATTGGCGCCGCGTTCGCAAATGTGTTCGACAGGCATTTCGGCGAGGGAACAGCCGCGCCATGGGAAATGGTCTATTCACTTGGCGACCGTGCCCGGCTCCGCAAACTGGCGTCGGGTGCTGGATTTCGCAACACGCATATCACCTTTGACGTGAAGTTTGCCCGCCACCCCGATCCGGCTGCATTCATCTCGGGGGCAATCGCAGGTTCTCCAATGGCGGAAGTCATTGCCGGATTGTCGGACGCAGATCATGATCGGCTCATCAGGGAGATACTCGCCGAACTGTCGCTCTACCACGACGATGACGGCCTCGCGGTTCCGGCGGAATGCCTGACCCTGACGGCGCTAAAATAGGAGGCTGGCTTTGAGCGCAACGCTGACGTCATGACCGGGCGATGGCCTTGGTATGTTAACGAATGACGATTTCGTCGCTGCGCAACAGGCCGAGAACCTCGCGCGCCTGTTGGTCCAGAAGGTCAAGGTCAAGATAGGTATCCGACAAACGATGCGTCAGGTTCTCCATCCGCTCGACCTGAGAGTTGAGCTGATCGAGTTGCGCCTGCAATTGTCTGCTTTGGGCGTCGATTTCAGCGCGGCGAAACAGGCCGTAATCGCCTTGCACGGCGGCAAAGGTGAAATATGCGCCCAGAAAAAACGCCACCGTGAAAAAGATAAGCATGCCCCAGGGCCTGTGACTGGTATTCATAACGCGTATTCTGCCTCTGTATCCGCCTCTGACGGGCGCTGATCGAACCATGCCACAGGCTGTGCAATTTGTGAATCCCCTTTCACAGGAATTGCAGGCCCACTACTATGCTCCTTAAAGGAGAGTCCGATGCAAGACACCCCCGCGGATGCAGGACCGACATGGCATGATGCGCTGAACCAGCCCGCGCTGCGTGGTGACGTCGATCTATGGGCCAGCGATCCGGCCCTTCAGGCCCATGCCGCGGCGGCGGGCGCGGATGTGGGGCATCTGGCGGGCTATGGCGCGCGGATTGGCACCGCCGAGATGCGCCGCCTCGGGGAAGAGGCCAACCGCCACGCGCCGGAACTGGCGCTGTTTGACACCGGCGGGCGGCGGCTTGACGAGGTGCGCTTTCATCCCGCCTATCATCAGCTGATGCAGCTCGGGATCGGCGCGGGCTATGCCGCCATCGCCTATGAGGGCGGCAAGGGCGGTCACGCCAGCCATGCGGCGATGGTCTATCTCACCAGTCAGGTCGAGGCGGGCGTGTGCTGTCCCATGACCATGACCTATGCCGCTGTTCCGGCTCTCAAGGCCGATAAGGCGCTGTTTGCCACATGGGTGCCCAAGCTGACCGCGCGCGCCTATGACGGCATGCCAAGGACGCTGGCGCGCAAGGCCGGGGCGACCCTTGGCATGGCGATGACTGAAAAGCAGGGCGGCTCTGATCTGCGCACTAATGCCACCACGGCGACGCCCGAGGGCGATCTGTACCGGCTTGAAGGGCACAAGTGGTTCTGTTCCGCGCCGATGTCCGACGGCTTCCTGACGCTGGCGCAGGCCCCCGGCGGGTTGACCTGTTTCCTGGTGCCGCGCTGGCTGGAGGCGGGCCGCAACGCGATCCACCTGCAACGGCTCAAGGACAAGATGGGCAATCGCGCCAACGCTTCGGCAGAGATCGAATATCACGGCGCCTATGCCCACCGTCTGGGCGAGGAGGGCGCAGGCATCACCACGATCATCGAAATGGTGCATCACACCCGGCTTGATACGGCACTGGCTCCGGCGGGGCTGATGCGGGCGGCGCTGGATCAGGCGCATTACTGGGCGCGGCACCGGTCGGTGTCGCAGCGTATCCTGCTTGATCAGCCGCTGATGCGGCAGGTGCTCGCCGACCTTTGCCTCGATTGGGAGGGCAGCCTAGCGCTTGGGCTGCATGTCGCGCGCTTCTTTGACGGCTCATCGTCGCGCGACCGCGCCTTTGCGCGCCTCGCAGTGGCCCTGGCCAAGTTTCTCAACAACAAGCTGTGCCCCGGCGTGATCTCGGAGGCGATGGAGTGCCTTGGCGGCATGGGCTATGTCGAGGATACCGGCATGCCCCGGCTGTACCGCGAGGCGCCGCTCAACTCGATCTGGGAAGGGTCGGGCAATGTGATCTGCCTTGATATCCTGCGCACCCTGCGCCGCGAACCGCTTGCAGGCGAGGCCCTGAGCGTGGAACTTGGCGCCGCCACCGGCCATGATCCGGCCTTTGATGCCGCCCTCAAGGCGCATATGCAGCAGTTTCCGAAACTGCCCGATGAGGCGCAGGTGCGATGGTATTGCGAAAGCCTTGCCACCCTGCTGACCGCCTCGGTCCTGATCCGAAACGCGCCCAACGAGGTCTCGGACGCCTATGTTGCCGCCCGCCTGGCCGGGCGGCGGGGCAGGGTGGCCGGCGCAATGGGCCAGATTGATTGCGCCGCCGTTTTGGCGCGATTGGGCTGCGGAGCGGAGTAAATTCAAAAATAGAGATCTATTTGACCCAGATCAAAGTCAGGGCTTCTGCGCGGGCCATAGGGTGCGGCTGTAAATAGACATTCGAGGTTCACCTTTACCTCCGGCAAAAGGACCCAGCCGATGCGAAAACCCCTTGCCGCTGCCGCCCTTGGGCTTGCTGCTCTCACCACGGACCCGGCCCTCGCCGACGAGGCTCCCAAGCTGGTAACCATCCTCACCAGCCCTGACGCCCAGACCCAGTTGATGGGGATGGTCCTTACCATGCAGTCGATGCAACAGGGGGCAGAGGCCTATATGCTGCTTTGTGGTCCGGCGGGAGATCTGGCGCTCAGGGATGCGCCTGCCGCCGCCACCGCCCCGCAAAAACCCAAGGGCATGAGCCCGCAGGGCCTTATGCAGAACATCATGGCGGCTGGGGGAACCGTCGAGGTCTGCGCAATTTATCTCCCCAACAAAGGGGTCGAGGCCTCGGCCTTGCTTGATGGTGTAGGTGCCGCCCAACCGCCCCATGTGGCCACGCGTTTGCTGGCCGACAAGACGCGGATCATGTCCTTTTAGGGCAGGGTTCGCAGGGCCGCCTTACACTTTCTCCCGATTTAAACGGTACTTTGTTATACGGTTCCGGGATGAAAATGCGAGGCGGCCCGCCTTGACAGGGCCGACGCGCGCACTCAGGCTTCGGCTTTTTTCTCCCAGCGGCCTGAACCTTCGGACCAGTATTGCGCCGCACAGCCCGCGCCGGTGAGGGCCTTCCACTGGCCACGCGCCAGGTTGAGCGCCGCGTCGTCATTGCCGTCAAACAGAATGCAGACCCGCTCCAGCGCCTGCACCTCTTCGGGGGTCACTTCGGCGCCGTCGATGCTCATCACACAGACCGCGCCATTGGGCCGCTCGGTGTCCGTACTCAGCAGGATCGGCTGATCCGCCTCATGTGGGGCCCCGGCAAGACCATGCGGCAGGAACCCGTCATCGGGACCCTGCCAGAGCTTTTCATCCAGCCGCTCAAGCATGGCGTGGTCGCGTCCGCGCACCAGCACCCGCCAGCCCGCGCCCTGCGCCTTGTCCAAAAGCATGGGCAAGGTCACCTCAAGCGGCGTGCGTGTCAGGTGATAGAAATAGGCGGCGCCCATCACTCTTGCTCAAGCATGTCCGCGATCATCCGGTTGAGTGCCATCACGCCCCAGCCGGTCGCGCCACGGGGCGCATAGGCGGTTTCGGCCTTCACGCTGGCCACACCGGCGATATCGAGGTGAATCCAGGGCATGTCATCCTTGATGAACCGCTTGATGAACTGTGCCGCCGTGATCGAACCCGCCTCGCGCCCGCCGACGTTTTTCATGTCGGCGATCTGGCTCTTGAGCTTGTCGTCATAGGCCTGTCCCATCGGCATCCGCCAGGCGCCTTCGCCCTCGGCCTCGGCGGCCTTGAGGAAGGCCTTGCACAGATCGTCATCATTGGAAAACACACCGGCATTCTCATTGCCAAGTCCGACGATGATTGCGCCGGTCAGGGTGGCCAGGTCGATCACCCCGCGCGGCTTGTATTTTTCCTGCGCGTACCAAAGTACATCGGCCAGCACCAAGCGCCCCTCGGCATCGGTGTTGATCACCTCGATCGTGTCGCCCTTCATCGAAGTGACCACATCGCCGGGGCGGGTGGCGCGATCCGAGGGCATGTTTTCCACCAGCCCGACCAGACCGACGACATTGGCGCGCGCGCCGCGCAGCGCCAGCGTGCGCATGGTGCCCACGACCACCGCGGCGCCGCCCATGTCCATGGTCATGTCTTCCATGCCGGCGGCCGGCTTGAGGCTGATGCCGCCGGTGTCAAACACCACGCCCTTGCCGACAAGCGCCAGCGGCGCTTCGCCCTTGGGGCCACCCATCCATTCCATCACGGCGATCTTCGAGGGGGTCGCACTTCCGTGGCCGACACAGAGCAGGGCCCCCATGCCCAGCTTTTCCATCTCGGCCTCGTCCAGAACGCTGATCTTGAGGCCCAGATCCTTGAGCGACGTGATACGGCTGGCAAATTCGGTGGTGGTCAGGTGGTTGGCCGGATCAGAAACCAGATCGCGGGTAAAGAACACACCCTCGGCCACCGCCAGTGCGTTGGCGGCCTCGGCCTTGACCTCGTCGGGCTTGCTGACCATCAGTGTCACGGAACCGGCCACCTTGGCCTCGGCGGTCTTGTGGGTGACGAATTCATACGCCCTGAGCACGGTGCCCAGCAAAAGTTCGACCGGGCGGCGCAGCGATCCGCCCAGCACCAGAAGCGCCTTGTCGTCCTTGAGGCGGCCAAGTGCCACTCCGGCGCGGCGGCTGTCCTCAATGCTGGCGTTGCGCGGCAGGCAGACCACGTCAAGCACCTCGGCCGCAAGCCCGGTCGGCCAGTTCAACGAGATCACATCGCCAGGCTTTTTCTTTTCCAGCGCACCTTTTTCCACCATTCGCACCAGCGTCCCTTTGGTCAGACGATTGACCCGCCGCGCGGCGGCATCAAGCTTGCCCTCGGGAGTGACAAAGACCGCGACGCGGCCCTCGGCGGTGGCAATCGCATCAAGATCTGTCTCGGCAAAGGCAATGGAAACGGGCGTAGTCATCAAAGGGCTCCTTCATGTCGGTTCACCAAGACCTAGCGCGCCTTTGCCGGGATGACCAGTTAGCAGTTTTCCCCCGCAATCAATTCCGATAAGTTGCCTGACAAGTCTGCTGTACTGAGGGGGTAGTGTGACCAGATTCGACAGATACATGCTGTCGCAATTCATGGTGTTGTTCGGTTTCTTTGCGCTTGTTCTGGTGTCGATCTTCTGGATCAACAAGGCGGTGCGGATGTTTGACCGGCTGATCGCGGATGGCCAGCCCGCCTGGGTTTTCCTGGAATTCACGGCACTCACCCTGCCGGGGGTGATTGGCGTTGTCCTGCCGATCGCCGCCTTTGCGGCGGCGGTTTACGTGGTCAACCGCATGAGCACCGAAAGCGAGCTGACGGTGATGCAGGCCACCGGCTATTCGCCGCTTCGCCTGTTGCGCCCGGCGATCCTTTTCGGGCTGATCATCACACTGATGATGTCGCTTCTGGCGCATTTCCTTATTCCCACAAGCCTGACCCAGTTGCGCATGCGTCAGCATGAGGTGTCGCGCAACATTTCGGCAAAATTGTTGAGCGAGGGCGAATTCCTGCATCCGGCGCCCGGTGTCACGCTTTATATTCGCGAGGTCACGCTTGAGGGCGAACTCAAGGATGTGTTCCTGTCGGATCGCCGTCGTCCGGAAAATCCGGTCACCTATACCTCGACCAAGGCCTACCTCGTACAGGAGGGCGGCGGCGTCCAGCTTGTGATGGTAGACGGGCTTGCCCAAAGCCTACGACAGCCGGGCAGTCGGCTGTTCACCACGCATTACGATGATTTCTCCTATGATATCAGTGCCTTGATGAGTCGCGACACGATCAATCTTAACCGGGTGTCTTATATCACCACTCCGGATCTGCTGCTGAACCCGCAAGAGGTGGTGGAAAGGACCAACACCAGCTATGGCATCGTCATGTCCGAATTGCATGGCCGCTTTACCCGCGCCCTGCTGAGCCTGATTGCGGCGATGATGGGCTTTTCGGCGCTGCTTGTCGGCGGCTTCAGCCGGTTCGGCGTGTGGCGCCAGATTCTCCTGGCGTTTTCGCTTCTGGTGCTGGTGAAGGTGGTCGAGGGCATGGTCGTGGGGCCGGTTCTCGCCAACGGCGCGCTCTGGCCGATCTTGTACCTGCCCACGCTTTTGGGCGCGCTTGTGTCGCTGGCGCTGGTCTTTATCGCCTCGCGTCCGGGGTTCTTTAGCCGCCTGTTCCGGCGCCGGGCCGCGCCCGCAGAGGTGGCGGCATGATCCTGCACTATTATCTTGCCCGCCGCTTTTTATGGAGCTTTCTCGGCGTCGCCATCGTGCTGTCGGTGCTGATGGCACTGATCGACCTGGTCGATGAGCTGAACGATTATCCCGATCTGCCTTTCATGAAGGTGCTTGGGGTTGTCGCGCTCAAGATGCCTGAGGCGAATTACGAAGTCCTGCCGCTGGTGACGATACTGGCTTCGGTCGCGCTTTTCCTGCGGCTGTCGCGCAGCTCGGAACTGGTGGTTTTGCGCGCCTCCGGGCGCTCGGCGATGCAAGGGCTGGCCGCCCCGGTTACCGTGGCGCTGATCATCGGGTTTCTTGGGCTGGCGATGGGCAATCCGATCGTGGCGGCCACGGCAAAGCGCTATCATGATCTGGTCAATACACTTGATGGTCGTGGCTCTTCCGTGCTGGCGATCTCAAGCGAAGGGCTCTGGCTGCGCCAGGGCGGCGTTGATGGCCAGACGGTCATTTTCGCGCCGCGGGCCAGTTCCGATCTGGCCATTCTATTCGAGCCGAATTTCATGGACTTCGCCCCCGGCGGTCAGCCGCTGCGCCGCATAAGTGCCGCAACCGCCCGCCTTGGCGCCGGGGAATGGACGCTGAGCGACGTCAAGATCTGGGATTTGTCCAAGGGTGTCAACTCTGAGGCCACCGCGCGCCAGATGGGCAATCTGTCGATTCCCTCGCAGCTGACCCGTGATCGGATCATCGACAGCTTTGGCAAGCCGATGTACGTGCCGATCTGGGACCTGCCCAAGTTCATTGCCCAGCTTGAACAGGCTGGCTTTTCGGCCCGTCGCTATGCGGTCTGGTTCCAGACCGAACTGGCCAACCCGCTGTTCCTGGTGGCGCTCGTGCTGATTACGGCGGCCTTTACCATGGGCCATTCGCGCGGTCGTAACACCGGGCTGTCGGTGCTGACGGCTGTGCTTTTGGGGTTCGGGCTTCATTACATTCGCAATTTTGCGCTTATCCTTGGCGAGAACGGTCAGATTCCGGTACTTCTTGCCGCCTGGGCGCCGCCGCTGGCCTCGTTCCTGCTTGCCATCGGAATCCTTCTGCATCTGGAGGACGGATGACCCTGTTTGCGCGACTGATTTCATGCCTTGGCCTGCTTGCCGCGCTTTCCGGCTCCATGGTCGTCGCACAAGAGGCGGCGACGCCTCAGCCTGCCATGCTTGTGGCCGACGACGTGCGCCTGACCGAGGATGACAAGCTTATTGCCAGCGGCAATGTCGAGGCGATGTATGAGGGCCGCCGTCTGAGCGCGCGCGAAATCACCTATGACCGCGCCACTGACCGCCTGTTGATCACCGGGCCGCTGACGCTAAGCGATGCGGGCAGCACCGTCGTTCTAGCCGATAGCGCGGAGCTTGATCGCGACATGCAGAATGGCATCCTGATGGGCGCGCGGATCGTGATGCAGGATCAGCTTCAGCTTGCAGCCTATGAAATGCGCCGCGTCGATGGCCGCGTGACCCAGCTTTACAAGGCCGCCGTAACGTCTTGCCGGGTCTGCGAAACCGGACGCCCGCCGCTCTGGCAGATCCGGGCAGAGCGGATGGTCCACGATGTCGATGCGCAACAGCTTTATTTTCACAACGCCCAGTTCCGGGTGCTTGATACGACGGTGTTCTATTTGCCGCGCCTGCGCTTGCCGGACCCGACGGTCACGCGCACCTCGGGGTTTCTGACGCCGTCGCTGCACAATTCCTCGCTGTTTGGCACAGGGGTGCGGGTGCCCTATTTCTTTACGCTCGGCGATCACCGCGACCTGACGGTGGCGCCATTCTGGGCGACCAATTCGCGCCGTCTCGACCTGCGCTATCGTCAGGCCTTCCGGCGCGGTGATATCGAGTTTAACGGCGCGGTGTCGGATGATGATTTCAATCCGCGGTCAAGCCGTGGATACCTGTTTGGCGAAGGCCGGTTTGACTTGAATCGGGATTTCGTGCTGCGTTTCGGGATCGAGTTGGTGAGCGACGACACCTTCCTTCTGGATCATGGCTTTTCCGACAAGGACCGGCTTGAAAGCCAGCTGTCGGTCGAGCGCGCGCGGCGCGACGAATACATTCGCGGCGCGATCACGCATTTCCATTCGCTGCGGGTGGGGGAAAGCAATTCGACCCTGCCGTCGACTGTCGTCAATGGCGAATACGAACGGCGTATCTTCCCGCGCGTCCTTGGCGGCGAACTTCGCTTTGCAGCGCAGGCGCTGAGCGATCACCGCTCGTCCGACCTGACCACAGATGGCCCCGATTTCGACAGCTTTTCGGATGGCCGGGATGTGACACGCCTGACCACAAGTCTCGACTGGCGCCGCAACTGGACCTTGCCTGCGGGTGTGCTGGCCTCGGTTCAGACCGGTCTTGCGCTGGATCACTTCCAAATCGCGCAGGCTGGCGGCACCAGCGTGTCGGACGCAACCGAAGCGACCCCGACAGCGGCTGTGCACCTGCGCTGGCCGCTGATCAAGTCCAACCGGCGCGGGGTGACCCACCTTGTCGAGCCGATGGTGCAACTGGCCTGGGCCGGGGGCTCGAACCCCAATGTTCCGCTTGAGGAAAGCACAGCCGTCGAATTTGACGAGGGCAACCTGTTCAATGTCTCGCGTTTCAGCGCCCCTGACCGGCGCGAGCGCGGCTATAACGCGGCCTATGGCGTGACATGGACCCGTGTCGACCCGACCGGCTGGCAGGGATCATTGGCCTTTGGTCAGGTGGTGCGTGACGAGCGGTTGCAGGAATATGACGGCGTCACGCCATCGTTCACCAAATCCTCGGGCCTGCGTGACCGTACCTCTGATCTGTTGATCGCCGGGCAGTTTCAGAACGGCAACGGCCTTACCGTGACTGCGCGAAGCCTGTTTGACAACATGTTTGACACCACCAAGGCCGAGGCGCGGGCAAGCTGGCAGAATGACAGGACCGATTTCGGCGCGACCTATATCTGGCTGGCCGATGATCCCGGCGAAAACCGCAATGCGACGGTGTCTGAATGGGCCTTTGACGGCAGCTATCGCTTTGCGCGTCATTGGACCGGCAGCGCCGATTGGCGCTATGACGCCGCCTCTGACCGCAGCGTGCGAGCGGGCATCGGGGTGACCTATTCGAACGAATGCGTGGATGTGACTCTTTCGGCCTCGCGCCGCTTTACCTCATCGACTATCCTTGAACCGGAAACTAACTTCAGCTTTACCGTAGGACTACGGGGCTTTTCGGCCAAGACGCGCGATCAAAGCTTTACTCGGACATGCAGGAATTAAGCAGTATGATATCGAAAATCCGCCAGACCATCGCCGCCTTGGCCCTTCCCGCCCTCGTTGCTTTGGCCGGGGGGGCAGGCACGGGCCCCGCCCAGGCGCAGAACCTGTTCGAGCCGATCATCCATGTCAACGACCAGGCGATCACGCGCTATGAGCTGCAACAGCGCGCGCGCATGCTGACCCTGTTTCGCGCGCCGGGCGATCCGACCGCGCTGGCCCGCGAACAGCTGATCGAGGAACGCATCAAGCTTGACGCGGCGCGCGCCAGCGGCGTGGTTCTTGACGACGAGGAGATCAAGGCAGGCATGGCCGAATTCGCCGGGCGCGCCAATATGGAGACCGAGCAATTCGTGACCGCGCTGGCAGGGGCAGGGGTGTCTGAACCTTCGTTCCGCGCCTTTGTGCGCGCTGGCATCACCTGGCGCGACCTCACACGTGCGCGATTTGTAAGCCAGGTGTCGGTCAGCGAAGACGATATCGAGCGTGCCACACTTGCGCTGACCGGCGGGTCAAGCGTTCGGGTGCTGTTGTCCGAGATCATCCTGCCGGTGGAGAACCCGGCAGAGGCCGAGAGCGTTCAGGCGCTTGGTGCGCGCATTGCCCAGTCAGAGGGCGAAGCCGCCTTTGCCGAGCAGGCGCGGCTTCACTCGGCGGCGAGCACGGCCGGGCGCGGCGGGCGTATGGACTGGGTGCAACTCTCTGACCTGCCGCAGGGGCTGCGCCAGGTTATTCTCGGGCTGGCGCCCGGAGATGTGTCTGAACCGCTGCCGATCGAGGGGGCTGTCGCCTTGTTCCTGCTGCGCGATATTCAGGAAACATCCGTTGCCACACCGGAATATTCCGCGATCGAATACGCCACCTATTACATTCCCGGCGGACGCAGCGAACAGGCCTTGGCCCAGGCCGCCCGTCTGCGCGCCGAGGTCGATGTCTGCGACGATCTTTACGGTGTTGCCCAGGGACAGCCGCCCGAGGTTCTTGAACGCGGCAGCCGCGCCCCCGAGGAAATCCCGACCGATATCGCGGTGCAACTGGCCCAGCTTGACCCCGGCGAGGTTTCGACAAGCCTGACGCGGGCCAATGGCCAGACGCTGGTGTTCCTGATGCTTTGCGGGCGCTCGCCGAAACTTGACGGCGATCAGCCCACTGTTGACGACCTGAGCAATTTCATCCGCAACCGCCGGATCGAATCCTTCGCCAACAGCTATCTGGAGCAACTGCGCGCCGAGGCCCGGATCGTCGAAAATTGACCCTTGCCGTTGCCCTGAGCTGTGGTGAACCGGCGGGTGTCGGCCCGGAAATCGCGGCCAGAGCCTGGGCCGCGCTTGGCGCGGATGTGCCGTTTTTCCTGATCGGCGATCCGTCGCATCTGCCGAAGGGTACGCCGGTTGTCGAGATCACCAACCCCGCACAGGCGGCCGGTGCGACGGCGGGGGGCCTGCCGGTGCTGCGCCACGATTTTGATGGCGCCCTGACCCCCGGCATCCCCAATCCCGCACATGCACAGGGCGTGATCGACGTGATCGCGCGCGGCGTCGATCTGGTACAGTCGGGGCAGGCGCTTGCACTCTGCACCGCGCCCATCCACAAACAGGCGCTTCAGGACGGGGCGGGCTTTGCCTATCCCGGTCATACCGAATATCTCGCTGCCCTCGCTGGGTGCGGGCGGGTGGTGATGATGCTGGCCTCTGATATGCTTCGGGTGGTGCCGACGACAATTCACATCCCTCTCGGGCAAGTGCCCGCCGCCCTGACGCCTGCCCTTTTGGAGGATACGATCCGCATCACCCATGCGGCCCTTATCCGCGGTTTCGGGGTGGCGCAGCCGCGCCTTGCCATCGCCGGGCTCAACCCGCACGCGGGTGAGGGCGGCAAGATGGGCGATGAAGAGATCACCGTGATCGCCCCGGTTCTGGACCGCCTGCGGGCCGAGGGTTTCGATCTGCGCGGGCCGCTGTCGGCCGATACGATGTTTCACGCCGCCGCCCGCAAGGGCTATGACGCGGCGATTGCGATGTATCACGATCAGGCGCTGATCCCGATCAAGACGCTGGATTTCGATCGCGGGGTCAATGTCACGCTTGGCCTGCCGTTCGTGCGCACCTCGCCCGATCATGGCACCGCTCTGGATATCGCAGGGCAGGGGATCGCCAACCCCACGTCGTTGATCGAGGCCCTGAAAATGGCCCACAGCATGGGGGCCGCGCGCCGCAGATGAGCAGGATTGATACCCTTCCCCCCCTGTCAGAGGTGATTGCCACGCATGGACTGGCGGCGCGCAAATCGCTGGGGCAGAATTTTATTCTTGATCTGAACCTGACCGCGCGGATCGCGCGTCTGGCCGGCGACCTGACCGAATGCGATGTGCTTGAAATCGGTCCCGGCCCCGGCGGCTTGACCCGCGGCCTTTTGGCAGAGGGGGCGCGCCGGGTGCTGGCGATTGAAAAAGATGCCCGCTGTATGCCGGCGTTGCAGGAAATTTCCGACGCGATGCCGGGACGCTTGCAGGTGATCAATGCCGACGCGCTTGACCTTGACCCGCTGCAATATCTGACGCCGCCGATACGGGTGGTGGCCAATCTGCCCTATAATGTCGGGACCGAGCTTTTGATCCGCTGGCTTACGCCAAAGGACTGGCCGCCGTTCTGGCAAAGCCTGACCCTGATGTTTCAGCGCGAAGTGGCCGAGCGTATAATCGCCCAACCCGGCAGCAAGGCCTACGGGCGCCTTGCGCTGTTGTCGCAATGGCGCGCGACCCCGCGGATCGTTCTTGGGCTGCCGCCCGAGGCCTTTACCCCGCCGCCGAAAGTCTCAAGCGCGGTGGTGCATTTCGAGGCCTTGTCAGAGCCGCGCTTTCCGGCCGATCCCAAGATCCTGGAACGGGTCGTGGCGCGCGCCTTCAATCAGCGCCGCAAGATGCTGCGCGCCGCACTCAAGGGCAGTGCGCCCGATATCGAGGATCGCCTGATCGCGGCGGGGATCAAACCCACGGATCGCGCCGAAACCGTCGGACTTGAGCAATTCTGCGCCCTTGCGCGGCGCATGCCCGGCGGGTCCGAGGGCGGTTAACGCGTGAGGACCATCGCGCCGTTGGTAATCTCGATGCTGGAATATCGCTGAAGATAGCTCATGCCCAGGAGGGATTGTTCCAGATTGCCCTCATTGACCACGGCGCGTACGTCCTTGTGGATCATGGCACCGACGGCAACCGTCTCAAGACGCACCGGCGCCGTGCGGACCATGCCGTTGGCGGTATAGGCGCGCCCCAGATAGGCAAGCCTGGTCGTATCAATCCCGATCTTTTCGGCGTCGGCCTGGCTTAGCACCACCTGCGAGGCGCCGGTATCAATCACAAAGCGCACCGGCTGGCCGTTCACATCGGCGTTCAGGTAATAATGCCCGTCAGGCGCACGCGGCAGTTCGATCCGCCCGTCGGCGACGGTGGTCTGCATCGGGCGCACGGTCTGGCGGATGTCATCCCACAGGCCCACGACCGCAATCGCGCCGAGAAAGATCAGCCCCCAGATCAATGCCTGTTGCATCAGCTTGCCAAGCGACGCACGGTTCTGCGCCACGAACCAGAACAGGACCGCCGCGGCAAGGATCACCAGATAGGTCAGCCGTGCATAATCGAAATTTTCCATAGTCATGATATAGGCAGCAGCCCGCCCGTTTGAAAGGTCAACCAGCCAATCCGAAGCCGCGCAAACCGTCCAGTACGAATTGCACCGCAAGCGCCGCCAGAAGCATCCCCAAAAGCCGGGTCACCACATTGGTTCCGACCCGGCCAAGCGCGCGTTCCAGCAGGCCCGACATCAGGAACATGACGAACACCAGAAGGACCACCGAGAGCATCACGCCAATGACCAGGGCAAGCCCCTCGGCCCCCGGCTTTTGCCCGGCCAGAAGGATCACCGTCGCGATTGATCCCGGCCCGGCAATCAGCGGAATGGCGATGGGAAAGATCGAGGGGTCGTCACCATCGTCCTCCTCGGCCTCTTCGGCCTGATCGGCGCGCCGCTTGGTGCGTTTCTCAAACAGCATCTCAAGCGCCGTCAGGAACAGCAAAAGCCCCCCTGCAATCCGAAAGGCGGGCATGGAAATGCCGATGAACCCAAGCACGGCCTCGCCCAGGGCGGCGAACATCACCAGCAAAAGCGCCGAGGTGACACATGCCCGCACCGCAATCGCGCGCCGTTTCTGGGTGCTCATGCCCTGAGTCAGCGCCACGAACAGCGGCGTCATGCCAATCGGGTCGATGATCACGAAAAGCGTGACAAAGGCGGTGATCAGAAAAGCGGTATCCATCAGGCGACCTTAACGTGGTTTGACGCGGGGTGCCATGTTCGCGGGCGAATGCCAAGGGCAATTTCACTCGGGCAGGGCGCTGGCCATAATCGCTGCAGCGCGGCGCAGGGTCTCGGCCTCCGGCAGCAAATCGGCATCCCAGGCGGCGAGGATCTCGCGGCAGAGCGCCATCAGCCGCCCGCCCGCCGCGGTGAAGGTGATCAGGCTCTGATTGCGTCTTGCCGGGTCTTGCGCCAGGGCCAGATACCCTTCCTGCGCCAGTGCCGTCGCCTGCCGCTGCGCCGCCTGTCGGCTGACGCCGGCGCGTCGCGCCACGCCCGATGCGGTGTTCTCACCGCAGATCAGTACCGACAGAAAGCTCAGTTGCGCGGGGCTGAGCGTGATTCCGTGCCGGCTGCGCAGGGCGTGCGACAGATGCCGCGTCACCCGGTCCTGATAGCCGCGGGCGGCGTGAAAGAGATCGAGCGTGAGACTGTCCTGCATCATCTTGTCACCTTTGTTGACATCTTCGTGCGGGATGGTATCTTGTCATCCATGTTGACAACTATGGAGGTCTCGCATGTCCCTCGCAACCGTCTTGCGTCTGAATGCCTTGTCCTGCTTTGTCTTCGGCGGGATCTTCCTTCTGCAACCTTCCGGGGTCGCGGCGTTTCTTGGCGCGCCGCCGGTGCCGCTGATCGCAGCGCTCGGCGCCGCCCTGCTGATCAACGCCGCGCTGCTTTGGGCCAGTCAGCACAAGGGCCGTGCGCCGCAGCGGCACGAGGTGCTGTTCTTCTGCCTCGGCGACGGTCTCTGGGTGCTCGCGACGCTCGTTCTGCTGGCGTTTGGCCTGTGGATCACCGCAACGGCGGGACAGGTCACGGCGCTTGGTGTGGCGGCGATGGTGGGCACGCTTGGCGTGCTGCAATGGCGCGCGTTGCCAGTTCAGTGACTGCCGCAGGCGTGAGCAGATGCGGATGGGCCGCAGCGCTCTAAGCCGTCACGACCGGCTCAGCTTTCAGCCGCCTCCAGCCGTTCAAGCGATTCCATCCAGAGGGTTTCGGCAAGGGTCAGGGCCTGTTCGATTTCAGCAAACTTCTTTTGCCATTCCTTCAGGCCGTGAATGTCATCGTAAATCGCCGGATCGGCAAGTTTTTCGGCAACGCGGGTTTTCATTTCTGAAAGCTTTTCAATGCGTTGCTCGCACTTCTTAGCGTCTTTCTTTAACACCAGAATCGCATCGCGCGAGGGCTTTTTGACCTTGGCCGGTTTGGCGTTCTCGGTCGTTTTGGCGGCCTTCGCGGGCTTGTCACTGCTCAGGAGCATCGCGCGATAGCTTTCAAGATCGCCCTCGTAAGGTGCAACATTGCCGTCCTTCACAAGCCAGAGCCGATCCGCCACGAGGCTGAGCAGGTGCATGTCGTGGCTCACCAGGATGACCGCGCCGGAATAGGTGGTCAGCGCCTCGACAAGGGCCTCGCGGGATTCGATATCAAGGTGGTTGGTCGGCTCGTCGAGGATAAGCATGTGCGGCGCATCAAGCGTCGCCAGCATCAGCGAAAGTCGCGCCTTTTGCCCGCCCGACAAGCGCCCGACAAGGGTTTCGGCCTGCTCGGCGCCGATGCCGAACCCGCCAAGCCGCGCGCGAAGCCGCGCCGGGGTCTCGGTGGGGCGCAGGCGGCGGATATGGTCGATCGGGGTCTCATCAATGTGAAGCTCGTCCACCTGATGCTGGGCGAAAAAGCCGACGCGGAGCTTGGAGGCCTTGGTGATCCGCCCCTGCATCAGTTCAAGTCTGCCCGACAACAGCTTGGAAAGAGTCGATTTTCCCTCGCCGTTGCGACCCAGAAGGGCGATCCGGTCGTCCTGATCAATCCGCAGGTCAAGGCGCGACAGAACCGGCTTGCCGTCATAGCCGACAACGCCGTTTTCCACCCGGATGATGGGCGGCGACAGTTCCTCGGGTTCGGGGAAGGTGAACCGCTTCAATGCGGCCTCTTGTGGCGTGGTGATCGGCTTGAGCTTGGCAATCATCTTGAGGCGCGATTGCGCCTGCACGGCTTTGCTGGCCTTGGCGCGAAAGCGATCGACAAAGCTTTGCAGGTGGGCGCGCCTTGCATCCTGTTTGCGGGCCTCGGATTCGGCGGCGGCAAGACGGGCGGCGCGGGTCTCGGCAAAGGTCTCGTAGCCGCCCTGATAAAGTGTAAGCTTCTTGTCCTCGAGATGCAGGATAGAGCCGACGGCGCGATTCAAAAGTTCGCGGTCATGACTTACGATCAGAACGGTATGGGGGTAACGCGCAAGATAGCTTTCAAGCCAGAGCGCGCCTTCAAGGTCAAGATAGTTGGTAGGCTCATCAAGCAGCAACAGGTCAGGCTGTGCGAACAGCACCCCGGCAAGCGCCACCCGCATCCGCCAGCCGCCCGAAAAGGCAGAGCAGGGCATGCGTTGCTCGGCATCGGTAAAACCAAGCCCCTTGAGGATGTTCGAGGCCCGCCCCTCGGCCGACCATGCGTCGATATCGGCAAGCCGGGTCTGAATGTCCGAAATCCGGCCAGCGGCGGTTGCGGTCTCGGATTCTGCAAGCAATTCAGCACGTTCCGTATCGGCCGCCAGAACCGTGTCGATCAGTGAGACCTCGTTTCCCGGCACCTCCTGAGCGACCCCGCCAATGCGGGCGCGCGACGGCAGGCTGATCTCGCCGCCCTCAAGCGCAAGCTCGCCGCGGATCAGGCGGAACAGCGTGGTCTTGCCGGTGCCATTGCGGCCGACAATGCCCACCTTGTGGCCATCGGGAATGGTGACCGATGCGTGATCAATCAGCACCCGGCCAGCGACGGAATA
>NZ_CAJXIP010000045.1 GCF_913054395.1 uncultured Roseovarius sp. | reverse complement strand
GGACTGATCCAGCCCGGACAGACGATCATGGTGGATGCAGGATCAACCACAGCAGTCTTCGCCCGCGAGCTTTTGAAGGTTCCCGGCGTCTCGGTCATCACCAATTCGCTGGACATTGCCACGACCCTGCAAGCCGGCGCGATGGAGGTCGTCTTGCTGGGGGGACGGATCGCGGCGGATGTGCCTGCCACTGTGGGCGAACTCACGCTGTCAGAAATCCGGCGCTTTGAGGTCGATCTCTGCTTTTCCGCGCCCGTCGCCGTGCATCCGGAGAAAGGCGCATTTTTCTACGACCTGCAAGAGGCCGAAATCTCTATCGCGATGGCGGCGCAGGCCCTGCGATCGGTCGCTCTGGCGGATCACACCAAGCTGGGCGCCACCAGCCGGGTCCGTTCCTGGGAGGTGGAAGCGATCGAAACGCTGATCACCAATCGCTCTGCCCCCGAGGCGCTGATCGACGACTTTCGAAGATCCGGCATCAATGTCGCCTGACCTTTTTCCTTGGCGCCCTCGTGCAGGAATTTATCCCAGAACGCGCCCCTCTGATGGCCACGGATCACTAAACCGTCACACGCCGGGACCAGAGTGCTAGCCTGTCTTGCCGTCGGCTTTCAACTTCTGCGCAAGCAAGCTCAGCTCATTGTAAATAACGCCTGCAGCAGGGTGCCAGCGGGTTACATCCCTGCCCTCTTGCGTGACGACAAACGTGTCGCCGCGTGCTGCCGGTCCAGAAAGCGCGGCCAATGGTCCATGGGCCGCCACATTCTCGCAGGTGGCCTCAAGCAACGTGATGTTCAGCTGCTTCGCGATGTCATCCGGCACCCCGGCGGCGGCCCAGGCTTCGCGCGCGATTGCCTGCAAGACCACCGTGAAATTGTTCGAGATCACTGCGGCGGCATGATAAAGGCTTTTGCTATCGGATTTGATATGAAACGCGATGCCGCCAATCTCTTTCAACAATCCTTCAACCAAGCACAGGGCCGTCCCATCGCCTTCGACTCCACAATAGGTTCCCTTGAATCGTTTGACCGAGGTTGCCGGGTCAGTGAATGTAAGCACCGGGTGCACGCTGGCCAGTCGCCACCCAAGGTCGTCAAGCGGCGCCATCTGATCGGCTGCGAAGAAACCGCTGCAATGGAAGGCAACCGGCGGCGGCTCGTCGACACCACGGCCTTTGAACACTTTTGCAATTTCGGCGGCGACCGCTGAAATCTGGGTATCCGGCACGGTCAATATCCAAAGGTCCGCCGGTTTCAGCTCTGTATAAGTCGCCACCGCCCGCCCCGCCCCGGCAAACTGAACAGCGTCTTGCGCCGAGGTGTATCGAGAACTCAACACGTCTTGAATTGCATATCCCGGCAAGGTTTTCAAAAGGCCAAGCAGCGTCTGGCCGACACGGCCCGCGCCAACAAGATTGACTTTGATTTTTGACATTCAACAGGTCCTTACCTCATGGGGGCGGATGTATTGCAGGGTTTTGCTAAACGGCAAGCCGCCTCGTGCATAGCGATTTGTCGAAGATATCCGCCCGAACCGGTCTTTTTTGGTTGCGCCCCGGACATTGCTTTTTCGCGGGCGAGACAGGAGAAGAGTTGAAGATAGAGGCAAGTCATGATGAACTGCCCCCTGTTGATCTGCACCCGGCGCGCGCGCCGAGGGTGCATTTGGAGTCCGATAGCTGTCATGCCCAGCCCCGCGCATAAGCCCGAACCGCATCGCGAGGCCATTGTGCCGCAGGGCGCGGCCTTCTTTGCAGTTGAAACAACCAAGCCGGCCCGGCATTTCGCCTTTCACCTGCTCCCCGACTTCACCCTTCTGGCGTTCAGCGCAGCGCTTGATCCTCTGAGGATCGCCAATCAGCTGGCGCAGCGCCCGCTCTATCGCTGGACCGTGTCCTCGCAGGATGGTGCCGCAGTAACCAGTTCCTGCGGGATGTCGGTGAATGTCGATCAGCCGCTCGGGCCGAGCGAGCGCGATACCGATCTGGTGGTCTGCGGCGGCACGGTACGAAGTGGCGAGGGCCGCAAGGAGTTGCAGGCGGTCCTGCGCCAGCATGCCCGCTTTGGCGGACGTGTGGGCGGTATCTGCACCGGCACGATCGCCCTCGCACAGGCGGGATTGCTGGCGGGGCGCAAGGCCACGCTGCATTGGGAAAACCAACCCGCATTCCGCGAAAAGTTTCCCGAGGTAGAGGTGACCGGAAACACCTATGAGGTGGACGGCAGGATTTTCACCTGCGGTGGGGGCGTGGGCGCGACCGACATGATGTTGGAAATCATTGAAGACGATTACGGTCGGCCCTTTGCCGATCTGGTCGCCGACATGTGCCTATACGCACAGCGCCGCAGCGAGCGTTCCCCGCAACGCAGGTCGATCAGCAATGCAATCGAAAGCCGCAACCCTTTGCTGGTCCGCGCCATCAAGCTCATGCAAGCCAATATCGAAACGCCAACGGCAATGGAAGATCTGGCAGATGCCGCAGGCTGTTCACGCCGCCAAATGGAACGGCTTTTCATGAAATACCTCAACAAGACCCCATACAGATTCTTTCGCGACCTCAGACTGGACCATGGCCATAGTCTTTTGCGAGAGACCGACATGAGCGTGACAGAAATCGCCGTCGCCTCGGGCTTTGCCTCACCGATTATTTTCACCAAGTGCTTTCGCAAACGCTTTGGCCACTCACCCGGCAAGTACCGCAAGGCGCAGTAGGCTAAGGCGGCAGGGGATTGTGCCGCCCCATCTGTCGGGTTTTACCGCCGCGCCCTGTCGGCAGGAACGCGAATTGATATCACATGGCCTCAGGTGCCTTCGCCGGTTCTGATGCGTGTCGAACCCGGCTTACCCGGCTCCGGCCAACTGCTCAAACAGGCGCGCAACTGTTGGCTGATGCCTGTTGGCAAAGGAAACCGGCTTGACGACGCGGCAGATGTCTTCGTGCAAGTCTCGGAGGTCGCCCTCATGTCCCGTAAGTACGGTATAGGGCGCCCTGCGATGGCATGTGCTGAGCATCAGGCAAAATTTACCGGAATGATCCGCAGACCGTTGGACGTAAACGCTTTCGATCTCGGTGAATTGAACGACATTCGAGATACGGCATAGATTACTGCTGTTGATCCGGCCAAACTCGATTTTCTTGTGATCGGCATCCACCGTCAGTTGCCGGCGAGATCCTCTTGTCCCAAATGCAAAAAGCATGAAGCCGGTTATCACCAGCCCTGCCCCGGACAGAACCGAGTTGTCGAGCGCACTTGCATATATCGGTGCGGTGGACAGCAGCCCGACAACAAGGCCAACGAGTATCGACAGCAGCCCGAGGCACGTGAAGGCGCGTTCAACCGTCTTGGCCATTGCGTAGCCATGCATCGCCTCTCGAACCACGAGCGTTTCATCTTCAAGGCGTTTTTCTAACGATTTTGCGTTCCGTCTCTCGGAAAACAAGACTGCTTTTGCAGGCGTCATGGGCTCTACCTAACCTCGTTGCACCTTTTTTAAATGGCCGACGATTAAGACAATTTTCGGGACAACTCATGTCTCTTTTGGGAAGACACCTTGAAACAAGCCCGACATCCCCCGGCATGACGGCAAGATTCGGGCCATCTCCGGGAGTGGCCCCAAGGCGCGCGGGCATCTCCAGTTCGGTTTGACCGCTGCCCCGAAACGCGGCCTACACCTTGCGCGCGACGATATAGCGGGCGGGCGGTGGCCCCTTGGGATGACTGCCATGCTCGATGATCTCAAAGCCTGCGCCGGTGATCGCATCCTCGAGGTCCTGCACCGAAAAACTGCGCACATAGGGCGCCTTGCCGATCCGTTGCATCACCGGAATGGCAAGGCGGATCATCAGCGATTTTAGCGCACCGCCAAGGCCCGCCCCGCTCTGCCCAAGACAGGCGGTTTTCGAGATGAAGTATCCCCCCGTCGGCAGCAGGTCGCGGATCTGCGCAAAACGCGTTTCCATGTCGGGGAGCAGATGAAACAGGCTATAGCCCATGACGACGTCATAATCGCCCTCATCCGGCACCGTGGCTCCGGTCTCGAAGGTCACGTTCACGATCCCTGCATCGCGGGCCTTTTCACGCGCGATGGCAAGCATCCCCGGCGAGATATCAACCGCCGTGATATGCGCCACATCAGGGGCCAGAAACAAGGCGGTAGAGCCGGTTCCGCAGCCAAGTTCAAGCACCCGGTCCGTCGCAGTCAGATAACTCCGTGTCCGCTCAAGGGTATATTCATAGGCGACCGGATCTGAGATCGGGGATTTGGCGTATTTGGGTGCGGTCCTGTCCCAAAAGGTGGCGTCGTCGATCATGACTATCTCCTTTTCGCCAAACCCTACATTCATGCGTTTCTGTATGTAATTGACGAAATTTTCATGCAATATATGATTTTTCGTATGAGTTATCCATTTGACTGGAACCGCATGCGGGGCTTTCTGGCAACCGCTGATGAGGGCTCGCTTTCTGCGGCGGCCCGTGTGCTCGGGTTGACACAACCAACGCTGAGCCGCCAGATTGCCGCACTCGAAGACGAGCTTGGCCTGATGTTGTTCGAACGTGTCGGCCGGGGGCTGGCGCTGACCGCCGCTGGCCGCGAGATGCACCGCCACGTTCGCGATATGGGGGCTGCGGCCGACAGGGTCGCGTTGACCGCCCTTGGCCAGTCGCAAACCATCGAGGGCGTTGTTCGCATCACGGCAAGCGATGTCCTGTCAGCGGTGCTGTTGCCGGCTGCCGTAGGCCGGATCAGGGCGCTTGCCCCCAATCTTGTGATTGATGTCATCGCGGCCAATGATCTGCGCGACCTGATGCGCCGCGAGGCGGATATCGCCATTCGCCACGTGCGCCCCGATCAGCCCGACCTGGTCGCGCGCCTGATATGCGAAGCGCGGGCCTGTCTTTTTGCCTCCAGGGATTATCTGGCCACGCGTGGGCATCCCCAATCGCTCGAGGATCTGGGCCAGCACGATTTCATCTCTTTTGGCGATACCCCTCGCATGGCGGCCTATCTGCGCGAAACCGGCATTGACCTGGACGAGCGGCAATTTCGCGTGGGATCCGAAAACGGGCTGGTCGGATGGGCGCTGGCGAAGGCCGGTCTCGGGATTGTGCCCATGGATGAGGCCATCGCGAAACACAGCCCGGATATGGTGCGGATCCTGCCGCAGACATCCATCAGCTTTCCGATCTGGTTAACAACGCATCGCGAAATTCACACCAGTCCGAAAATACGGCTGGTCTTTGATGTCCTGGCCGAGGTTCTGGCGCAACGGTGAAAATCGGACAACGGCGGCGCTAGTAATTCTGCGCGCGTCTGATCTTGGTCATCCGCCCCTCTTCGGCGATGGCGCCGCCAAGCGTGGTCACGCCCTTGGCCTTGAGCAGTTCCAGCATCTGCACAAACACCTCTGCGGTGGCAAGGGTATCGCCCATGGCGGTATGGCGGGCCTCTGGCGGGATGGTGACGCCAAACCGCTCGCAGAGCGCATCAAGCGTATGTGCGCCGGTATGCTCGAACAGCCCCGCCGACATCAGCACCGTGCACAGCACCGGATTGTCAAAGCGGCGCCCGATCACCTGTTCCTTGAGCCTCAGAAACGCAAGATCGAAGGGCGCATTGTGGGCGACCAGAACCGCGCCCTTGCAAAACTCGTGAAACCGCTGCCCGGCCTGCGTGATATCCGGTGCATCGGTCACCATATCGTCGGAAATGTGATGCACCCGCGTCGACGCGGGCGGAATCGCGCGCCCCGGATTGACCAGCGTATCAAAGATCTCGCCGCGCAGGATACGGCCATTGACGATCCTTATGCCCGCAATCTGTACGATCTCGTCGCCACCGCGCGGCGACAGCCCGGTGGTTTCGGTGTCGAACACCACAAATGACAGATCCGCAAGCGCGCGCTCTGCGAGGTCGCCCATAGGCGCATCCGGCAGGTTGAAATCATAAAATTCAGGCCGCGCATCCCCCAAGGCAAGCGGCGGCGCGCCCGACACCAGAGGCATGACGATCCTGTGGCCGGTCGCGGTCGGTTCGCACCACAAATCGCTCTGATGACCGCTCAGGGCGTCGCGGCCGGTGTAATCCCCATAGGCGGTCGAAAGAGGGCGCGCCAGCCAACCGGCGATTTCGCCATCCCTGACCGCAGGCCCCTGCCACGTCATGACAAGGCGGGTTTCCTCGCCCTCGACCTCAGCACCAAGCGCAAGATCGCGACGCTCGCCTGTTTCGGTCAAGCCGTCAATTACCTGCGCCAGAAGCGCGGTGATGGCAAAGCCGTCACAGATCAGCGTGGCATCGGTTTCACCCGTGGCAAGCGGCAGATCTATTTGCGCGCTCAGCCCGTCGAAGATATGCGAGACCGCCACCGGCGACATCGGCCAGCGCCGCGATCTGGCCGCCGAATGGCGCTTGCCCATGTCGTCAAGACAGCCGAACAGGCGCCCGACTTCATCCTCGATCCCCTGACGAAAGCGGGCGCGGGTTTCCGGCAACAGGTCATCGCCCGATTGCAGCACATCCAAAAGCGCACCAATGGTCGCGGCAGGGCGGCGCACGCCCTCAAGCAGGCTGTTGAAGAGGTGATCATTATGGGCATGCGCACTCAGGTCATCCGTGGCGTCGCGAAAGATAAGTACGTGCCCCGTCACCTCTTCATCCGACAGGATCGGGCTGACCCGGCCCAACAGGAAACGCGTGCCATCGGCACTGGCGGCAAGGAAGGTCTCGGCGCTGATCCGCCCCCGGATGCGTGCCGCCTGCATGCGTTTGAGCGCATCCAGGACCGGCTCGGGGCGCAGGAAAGCCGAGAGCGGGCGATCAAGACCGATCTCGCCCAAAAGCTCTTGCGCCATACGGTTGTAAAGCATCACGCGGTTGTCGGGCGTGGCCACGACCGCGCCTTCGCCAAGGTCGCGAAACAGCGCCTCGAAAAGCGCCTTTTCGCGGCTGATACGCGCGGTTTCACGCTCGATCGCGCGTTGCCGGGCGGCGCGGGCCTCGGCAAGGGCGGCATTGATCGCATTGGCGGCGGGGGCCAGCGTGCTCAGGTGTTTGGCCTGGGTTTCGTCGATTTCAAGGTCGACATCGGCGCGCGCGCGCGTGCTCAGGTCAGAGGCAAGCGCCAGGATCGGCTTGGCGACGTTTTCATCGAACAAAAGCCCGATCCAGGCCGCAAGCCCAAGCACCCCGAGGGCGGCGACCACACCGGCAATCACATAGCCCCCCGGATCGCGGCCCGCGCGGGACTGGCCGAACCAGAGCGCGGCGGCGATGATCGCAACCCCGCCAATCCCGAGGGCGGCAAAAAAAAGCGCAAAGCGCAGCCGCAGGCCCAACCGTTCAGCCATCCTCGTCCCCGTCCAGCATTTGCCCGATCTGCCTTGTCAGATCGCGGGTGGCAAAGGGTTTGGTCAAGAACGCATCCGCCCCCAGGGCCAGCCCCTTGCGTCGCTCGACTTCGCCGCCGCCGGCGGTCATCATCAGCACCTTGATGTCACGCAGGGCGGCATCGTTGCGGATGATCTGACAGATTTCATAGCCCGAACGCTCGGGCAGCATGACGTCGAGAACAACAAGATCGGGGCGGTCTTCGGCCAGCGCCTCCAGCGCGGCATTGCCACTTGCGACCCGGCGCAGGCGGTATCCTTCGCGCCCCAGGAGATGCTCCAGGGCCAGCGCGATATTGTCCTCATCCTCGACCAGAAGAACCGATTTTTTGGACATGGGCGGGTCTCCTCCTGATGGCTCGGTGACGGATCATTTGGCACAAAGCGCAGCGATCAGCGGATCGCTGTCACCCACCTCGCGCCAGATCGCGGCGGCGGGATCGCTCAGCGCGCCCTCGGTCAGGTCGGCACGCGCCGATGTGGTGCAATTGACAAGTTGCGGGCGTTTGGCGGGGGGTGTCCAGCGGGCAAAGAAATAAAGATCGACAAGCTTCACATCGGGCGCATCCGGGTTGCTCTGTATGCCCGCGCGATCCAGCGCCATGATCCGCGTGACCTGCGGCACGACATAGGTCCAGGGTTTCCACGGGCGGGATTCGGTAACGCTTACCAGAACCTCGACCCCCTCGGGCAGGCTTGCGCTGGTGCGCGAGGCCCAGGAATATTCAGACCAGACCGCATAGGCGATCATGGCCGCGCCCGCCGCGACCGGAATCGACCAGCGGGGCAAGCGCCCCCCGCTCAGGTGTCCGGCCACAAGGGCCAGACCGGCGGCGGCGATGCCGGCAGCAAAGGTGGCGATCAATTCAAAAAACATATGTCATCCCGGTGTTCCGCGCCCCTGCTGAAGGGCCGATTGCATTGTCTTGACCACCATAAACGCATCACGCAGGTGGGTGCGCTCCAATTCCGACAAATCTGACGGCGCCATGAAGTTGTCGGGCGCGCGCCCTGCCCTGATCTGGCTTGCCTGATGGCGCAGGCGGGTCTCGGCGATAAGGTCATAGGCGTCCAGAAGGTCGCGCGCACCGCTATCGGAAATCACGCCGCCCGCTCGCGCGCCCTCGATCCGCTCTCGCGTGCCCGCCACCTCAAGCTCACCCAAAAGCGCATAGATGCGCCCCAGATCGACCACCGGCACCACGCCGGAATGCTTCAGATCAATGGTATTCTTGTGCTCACCCGAGCGGATCAGGGCAAAGCCGCGAAACAGGCTGAGGGGAACAGTGTGCTTCAACGAGTTCGAGATCATATGCGCCACGAAGATCGAATTCTTGCGCGCCTGTGTCAGGACCTCGTTTTGCAGGTCGTCAAACAGCGAGGCCTCACCCGCGATCGGGCGCAGGTCGAACATCACCGAGGCCAGCATTTGCGCCTCGGTGTCGGGCTGTCTGATCCAGCCTGCGAAATACTCGCGCCAGACGCGCCGGGGCTGGCGCCATTTCGGGTTGGTGGCCATCATGTCCCCCGGACAATAGACAAACCCGCAGGCATCAAGCCCGTCAGAGACAAACCTAGCGAGGGCGGCGAAATAGGCGTCATGCTCGGGGCGCACGGCATCATCGAGAATCAAACAGTTGTCCTGATCTGAAACGCCGGTCTGTTCGCGCCGTCCCTGGCTACCGCAGGCGGCCCAGAGATAGCGCACGGGAGGGGCGCCCAACTCGGCCTCGGCCAGATGCAGCAGGCGCCGGGTGATCGCATCGGTGATATCGGTGATCCGGCGGGTGATCGACTGGGGCCGCGCGCCCGCATGCACGAGCTGGGCCAAAAGGCTTGGCACGCGCTCCATCCCCTGCGCCATGGCCTCGGGGGTGTCGGCATGGGCAATATCGGCGACCATATGGCTGGCAGTGGCGGCCTGCTGGCGGAACAGGTCGGTCTTGCCGATCATCCCCACCACGCGGCCGTTTTGTGCCACGGGAAGGTGGTTGACCCCCAGTTCGGACAGCTTCATCAGCGCATCAAGCCCAAGCTGATTAGGCGCGATGGTCACAGGATCGGGCGTCATGATCCGGGCCACCGGCACCGCCCCGGTCAGGCCCTCGGCCAGCACCTTGTTGGTCAAGTCATGCGCGGTGATGATCCCGGCCAGTCGCTCGCCCTGCATCACCACCACAGAGGAAATCACGTGATCGCGCATCAGGCGGGCGACATCGGTGATCGTCGTTTCGGGGCTACAGGTGATCGGCGTCTGCGCCATCATGTCCGAGACCTGAAGAGCGGTAAGGCCGGTGGCATAGGGGCCATCGTCGCCCCCGCCCGCCGAGGGGCGCGCGCGCTCGAACCATTCGGCGATCTCGTCGGAACGCTCCATCAGGTCAAGAAAGCGGTCCTTGGGGATGACGATAAGGCGGCTTGGCTCGACCGCGCGAGCAGTCAGCATGGCATTGCCATCGCGCAGCAGGCCACGCTCGCCCATGATGTCACCGACGCCGCGGCGCGACACGAGATCCGCATGGCCGGTCTCGATGTCAAGCGCGCCGCTCTCGACCACGTAAAGCCCGGCCAGCGGGCCGCCCTTTTGAAACAGCACATCACCGGTGGCGATCTCGACCATGGCAAGATGCGGGCCGATATCCCTGCGCAGCGCATCGGGCAAAGCGTCAAACGGCGCATGGCGCGTCAGCGCCTCAAGCAGGTCGGTTCTGGGATCGCTCATTGCATCAGTATCCCTTGGGGGCCGTCAGGAAATCTATCTAAAAGTGCCCTTGATCCGGAAATATCGGGGGCATCGAGAAAGACGGGGGCGACATCTGCCGCCCCCGCCGAAAGGTATTTAGTGGTCGGTCGCAGCGCCCGCCCCTTTGGGGACGCGCACGCTTTCCACAAGATCCTTGATCTCTTGCGGGGTCTCTTTGGTCATGCCAGCCACAAGATAGGCCACGGCGAAGTTGATCATCGCGCCGATTGCACCGAAGGAGGTCGACTTGATCGTACCCAGAAGCGGATCGGCATCGGTGAAGCTGTTGGTGTCCGGAATGAAGAACCAACCCTTGTGCAGGAAGATATAGACCAGCGTCACGACCAGACCGGCAAGCATGCCGGCAACGGCGCCGTGGTTGTTGATCTTGGTCGAGAAGATCCCCATCATCAGCGCCGGGAAGATTGACGCCGCCGCCAGACCAAAGGCCAGGGCCACGGTCTGGGCCGCAAAGCCCGGAGGGTTGAGGCCAAGATAGGTGGCCACGACAATCGCAACACCCATGGCAACACGCGCCGCCATCAGTTCGCTTTTCTCCGAGATATTCGGGTTCAGCTGACCTTTGATAAGGTCATGACTTACCGCCGAAGAGATCGCCAGCAACAGACCCGCCGCCGTTGACAGGGCCGCCGCAAGACCACCCGCCGCAACAAGGCCGATCACCCAGCCGGGAAGGTTGGCAATCTCGGGGTTGGCAAGCACGAGGATGTCACGGTTGAACTTGGTAAGCTCGTTGCCGGTCCAGCCGTTGGCGGCCGCTTTTTCCTGCATGGCAGTGTTTGCATCGTTATAGTACTGGATGCGGCCATCGCCATTCTTGTCTTCCCAATCCAGCAGGCCGGTTTTCTGCCAGGTCTGCATCCAGTCGTACTTGGGATCGTTCGCGATGTCTTCGACCGACACGGCCTGTGCGTCGGTACCATTGGGCCACATCAGCTCGGTGATGTTAAGGCGGGCCATGGCGCCCACAGCCGGAGCCGTGAGGTAAAGCAGCGCGATGAAGACAAGCGCCCAACCGGCGGACCAGCGCGCGTCGGCGACGCGCGGTACGGTGAAGAAGCGCATGATAACATGCGGCAGACCCGCCGTACCGATCATCAGCGACAACGTGAACAGAACCATGTTCAATGTGTCGGCGTGGTGGGTCGTATACTCGTTAAAGCCCAGCTCGCGCACGATCTGGTCAAGCTTTGCCAACAGCGGCTCGCCACTGGCGACGTGATCCCCAAACAGGCCAAGCGCCGGAACCGGGTTGCCGGTGAGTTGCAGCGAGATGAAGATCGCCGGGATGGTATAGGCCATGATCAACACGACATATTGCGCCACCTGCGTATAGGTCACACCCTTCATGCCGCCGAAAACCGCATAGGCAAACACCACACAGGCCCCGATCAAAAGACCGCTGGTGTTGGAGATTTCAAGAAAGCGGCCAAAGGCCACGCCAACGCCGGTCATCTGGCCGATCACATAGGTGGTCGAGGCCACGATCAGACAGATCACGGCCACCATGCGGGCGGTCTTGGAATAGAACCGGTCGCCGATGAACTCGGACACGGTGAACTTGCCGAACTTGCGCAGGTAAGGCGCCAGCAGCAGGGCCAGCAGAACATAACCGCCGGTCCACCCCATCAGGAAGGTCGAGTTGTCATAGCCGGTAAAGGCAATGAGGCCAGCCATCGAAATGAACGAGGCCGCCGACATCCAGTCAGCCGCTGTCGCCATGCCGTTGGTGACCGGGTGAACGCCGCGACCGGCGGCGTAGAATTCACTGGTCGAGCCTGCGCGCGCCCAGATTGCGATGCCGATGTAGAGAGCGAAAGACGCGCCCACAAACAGCAGGTTGAGTGTAAACTGATCCATTGTGCCTGTCCCTGTTATTCTTCACCGACGCCGTGTTCGGCATCGAGTTTGTTCATCCGCCAGGCGTAGAAAAAGATCAGCGCCAGGAAGACCAGAATCGACCCTTGCTGTGCGAACCAAAAGCCAAGATCGGTGCCGCCGACGGCGATCCCCGACAGCATCGGGCGCAGCAGAATGCCAAAGCCGAACGAGACAAGGGCCCAGATCACCAGGCTCCATAGAATAAGACGCACATTGGCTTTCCAATAGGCGTTGGATGCTTCTTTATCGGACAAAGCGTACCCTCCCTTTTTACAGGTTTCCTCCTGCCCGCGCGGGACCATCCCGGCGCGGGCCGTTCTTTACGCAAGCGTCGCTGTGACGACCGCGTTCAGTTCTTTGGCGACATCCCCGATCGGGGCCATCGCATCAACGCGGGCCAGAACCCCGCGCGCGTCGTAATATGAGATCAGCGGCGCGGTCTGCGCGTGATAGGCCACAAGGCGCTGTGTGACGGTTTCGGCATTGTCATCGGCGCGGCGCTTCATGTCGGTGCCGCCGCATTTGTCGCATTTGCCGCTCTCTGCCGGGGTCTTGAAACTGTCGTGATAACCCTCGCCGCACCCGCCACAGGTGAAGCGGCCCGAAATCCGGGTCACCATCGCGCTATCGTCAACCTCAAGGCTGATGGCGGCGCGGATGCCCTGACCAAGATCGGCCAGCAGCCCGTCAAGCGCCTCGGCCTGTACGGTGGTGCGCGGAAAGCCATCAAGGATCACGCCACCGGCGCAATCGGATTGAGCAAGACGGTCGCGCAGGATCGCGATCACGATCTCGTCGCTGACCAGATCGCCCGCTTCCATCACCGCCTTGGCGGCGCGCCCGGCCTCTGTGCCTGCGGCAACAGCCGCGCGCAGAAGGTCGCCGGTCGAAAGCTGAACCAGGCCGAATTTTTCCTCAAGCATGCGTGCCTGTGTGCCCTTGCCCGCACCCGGCGGCCCCAGCAGGACCAGATTGGCGGCGGTTTGCGGTGTTTTCATTCCGTCCATCATCGTCTTCCCCCTCAGGCCAGTGCGGCGCGGTTGCTGATCAGCTCGTCCACGACCGACGGATCGGCGAGGGTCGAGGTATCGCCAAGGCTGCCGTAATCGTTCTCGGCGATCTTGCGCAGGATGCGGCGCATGATCTTGCCCGAACGGGTTTTCGGCAGTCCCGGCGCCCACTGGATGACGTCCGGCTTGGCAATCGGGCCAATCTCGGCACGGACCCAGTTGGCAAGCTCCGTGCGCAGCTCATCGGTGGCGTCGACCCCGTCCATCAGGGTGACATAGCAATAGATGCCCTGCCCCTTGATATCATGGGGATAACCGACAACCGCGGCTTCAGAGACGGTGGCATGCGCGACCAGCGCCGATTCAACCTCGGCGGTGCCCATGCGGTGGCCGGAAACGTTGATCACATCGTCAACGCGCCCGGTGATCCAGTAATCGCCGTCTTCGTCCCGGCGACAGCCGTCGCCGGTGAAGTAATAGCCTTTAAACATCTCGAAATAGGTCGAGACAAACCGCCCGTGATCGCCCCAGACGGTGCGCATCTGCCCCGGCCAGCTATCCTTGAGCGCCAGTACACCCTCGGTGGCACCTTCCAACTCGTTGCCCTTGTCATCCAGCATGATCGGCTGCACACCAAAGAAGGGCTTGGTGGCCGAACCGGGCTTGGGCGTGCCGACCGCGCCGGGCAGCGGCGTGATCAGGATGCCACCGGTTTCGGTCTGCCACCAGGTGTCGACGATCGGACAATTGCCCTTGCCGACAACCTCGTTGTACCAGTTCCACGCTTCGGGGTTGATCGGCTCGCCGACCGACCCAAGGATGCGCAGGCTGCTCAGGTCGGCGGCCTCGACCGGGCCGGTGCCCTTGCCCATCAGGGCGCGGATGGCGGTGGGCGCGGTGTAGAATTGCGTGACCTTGTGCTTTTCGCAAACCTGCCAGAAGCGGCCCGCGTCGGGATATGTGGGCACCCCTTCGAACATCACGGTGGTGGCCCCATTGGCCAGCGGGCCATAGACGATATAGCTGTGGCCGGTAACCCAGCCGACATCGGCGGTACACCAGTAAATGTCACCCTCGTGATAGTCGAAAATATACTCATGCGTCATCGCGGCATAGGCAAGATAGCCACCCGATGTGTGCACGACGCCCTTGGGCTGACCGGTCGAACCAGAGGTATAGAGGATAAACAGCGGATCTTCGGCACCCATTTCCTCGGGCGGGCAATCGGCGCAAACCTTGGCGGCTTCTTCATGCCACCAGAAATCAAGCCCATCGCGCCATGCGATCTGACCGCCGGTGCGCTTGACCACAAGGCATTTCACTTCGTCTACATCATGCAAAAGCGCCTGATTGACGTTATCCTTGAGCTTGGTCGCGCGGCCACCTCGCGGCGCGTGATCGGCGGTGATCACCACCTTGGCATCACAGCCATTGACCCGCGCCCCAAGGGCATCGGGGCTAAAGCCCGCGAACACGATCGAATGAATGGCACCGATGCGTGCGCAGGCGAGCATCGAATAGGCGGCCTCGGGGATCATCGGCAGATAGATCACAACCCGGTCGCCCTTGCCCACGCCCATGGATTTCAGGACGTTGGCCATCTTGCTGACCTGCGTGTGCAGTTCTTTATAGGTAATATGCAGCGCCTCTTCATCGGGGCTGTCGGGCTCCCAGATGATGGCGGTCTGATCGCCGCGGGTGGCAAGGTGGCGATCCACACAGTTGGCGGCAACGTTCAGCGTGCCGTCTTCAAACCACTTGATCGAAACATTGTCATAGGCAAAAGAGGTGTTCTTGACTTGGGTATAGGGCTTGATCCAGTCAAGCCGCTTGCCATGCTCACCCCAGAACGCGACCGGATCATTGACCGACTCCGCGTACATGCGGCCATAGGCCTCTGGATCGATATGAAAATCGGGCGCCTTTGCACCTGCAGCATTCAATGTTTTTACCATGGCTTGAAATCCTCCGTCCCAATGTCCACCTGAAAGCCGATCAAGGTAGATTTTGTATCCCATGGCATACGTTACCCTGAAATGCGCAAAAAATTAACAGTTTTTGCATATGGCCCTGTATATCAGGTGAAAACTTTGCCTTTTTCCTGTGCGTAATTGTAAATTAATTTACATTATTGCGATTATATGAGGGATGAGGACGGTTTAGCGCTAGCAGTCACCCCGCCACGGACCACGCGGCACAGGAGGTTTCCCCAAGCCAAAGCCGCACTGCGGCAAGATGCCCCTCCCTTACATTCTGACGTAACGTCACATCTCAAGCGCCGCGAAGCTTCGATTCGCCTTACGCGGGTATCTGGATCCGGCCGCAGGAGAATTTTCCGGGGCCTGACACATGGCGCGCCAGGCAAAACCGATCTAAACAGATCCAGCGGCGCGCACCAATCGACATCGGGCGATACTCTTGCGCCCCCTGATGCCGAACACCGCCCGCACCCGTCTTTGGGGTTGAACCCCCGCGCAAAGATCACAAATGTGATGCTAGCCAAAGGACCGCCCCCATGCCCTATGCCCATTCCGACAAGACGCCCTCCGTTCTCAACAGCCCCGCGCCCGATATCGCCATGCGCGCCAAGCTTGAAGGCGGCAAACGCTTTGTCATGGCTACGGACTATGAACCGGCCGGCGATCAGCCGACCGCGATCAAGGAGCTGTCACAAGGCATTCTCGACGGCGAGCGCGATCAGGTCCTGCTTGGCGCGACCGGCACCGGCAAGACCTTCACCATGGCCAAGGTAATCGAACAGACCCAGCGCCCGGCAATCATTCTTGCCCCGAACAAGACCCTCGCCGCGCAGCTATATGGCGAATTCAAGGGGTTCTTCCCGGACAACTCTGTCGAATATTTCGTCAGCTTCTACGACTACTATCAGCCAGAGGCCTATGTCGCGCGCAGCGACACCTATATCGAGAAAGAAAGCCAGATCAACGAGCAGATCGACCGGATGCGCCACTCGGCCACCCGCGCGCTTCTGGAACGCGACGATGTGATCATCGTGGCCTCGGTGTCGTGCATCTATGGCATCGGTAGCGTCGAAACCTATGGCGCCATGACGCAGGACCTCAAGGTCGGCAGCGACTATGATCAGCGCAAGATAATGGCCGATCTGGTGGCCCAGCAATACCGCCGCAACGATCAGTCGTTTCAACGCGGGTCGTTCCGGGTGCGTGGCGACAGCCTTGAAATCTTTCCCGCCCACCTTGAAGACCGCGCCTGGCGGCTATCGTTTTTCGGTGAGGAACTGGAAAGCATCACCGAGTTCGACGCGCTGACCGGCGAAAAGACCGATACGTTTGAACAAATCCGCGTTTATGCCAATTCGCATTACGTGACGCCCAAGCCGACCATGCAACAGGCCCTGATCGCCATCAGAAAGGAATTGCGCCAGCGTCTGGATCAGCTGGTCAACGAGGGCAAGCTGCTTGAGGCACAGCGGCTGGAACAGCGCTGTACCTTTGATCTTGAGATGCTCGAGGCGACCGGGGTCTGCAACGGGATCGAGAATTATTCGCGCTACCTGACCGGGCGCGCCCCCGGCGAGCCGCCCCCCACCCTGTTCGAATTCATCCCCGACAACGCGATTGTCTTTGCCGATGAAAGCCATGTTTCGGTGCCCCAGATCGGCGGCATGTACAAGGGCGACTATCGGCGCAAGTTCACGCTGGCCGAGCATGGGTTTCGCCTGCCGTCCTGCATGGACAACCGACCGCTGAAATTCGAGGAATGGGATGCGATGCGCCCGCAATCGGTGTTTGTCTCGGCCACCCCGGCGAAATGGGAGATCGAACAGACCGGCGGCGTATTCACCGAACAGGTGATCCGCCCCACCGGCCTTATCGACCCCGAGGTTGAAATCCGCCCGGTCGCAAGCCAGGTCGATGACCTTCTGGACGAAATCCGCCGGGTCACTGCCGAGGGCTATCGCATACTTGTCACCACCTTGACCAAGCGCATGGCAGAGGACCTTACCGAATACCTGCACGAACAGGGCATTCGCGTGCGTTACATGCATAGCGACATCGACACGATAGAGCGGATCGAGATCCTGCGCGATCTGCGGCTTGGGGCCTTTGACGTGCTTATCGGAATCAACCTGTTGCGTGAGGGGCTTGATATCCCGGAATGCGGCCTTGTGGCCATTCTTGACGCAGACAAGGAAGGCTTCCTGCGGTCTGAAACCTCGCTCATCCAGACCATCGGACGGGCGGCACGTAACGCCGAAGGCAGGGTCATCATGTATGCCGACCGCATCACCGGAAGCATGGAGCGCGCCCTGGGCGAGACCAACCGGCGGCGCGAAAAACAGATCGCCTATAACCTTGAGCATGGCATCACCCCGACGACGATCAGGAAGAACGTAGATGATATCCTGCAAGGGCTCTACAAGGGCGATGTGGATATGAACCGGGTGACCGCCACCATCGACAAACCGCTTGCCGGGGCCAATCTTCAGGCAGTTCTGGACGGTCTGCGCAGCGACATGCGCAAGGCCGCCGAGAACCTGGAGTTCGAAGAGGCCGCCCGGCTGCGCGACGAGGTCAAACGGCTTGAGGCGGTCGACCTGGTGATCTCAGACGACCCGCTGGCGCGCCAGCAGGCCGTCGCCAAGGCAAGCGCCGAGGCGGTCAAGGGCCGGGGGCGTTCGACAGCAGGTCGGTCGGGCCAGCATGGCGGGAATGTGAAGCGGCGGGGGCGGTGAATATCTCGCAGCAACGCCGCCGAAAATCCACTCCGGTTAATCTCACCTTAACCACCCGTCCCGCATGCTCGACACATGCAAAACCGAAACTCCCCTCTCTCGCCCGAGGTTTGGCTCCATGACCTCTTCACCTCCAAATCCGTCCAACAGGGTGCCGTGATCCGCCGCAAGGCGCGGGATGTGGAGCGCTACGTGGGCATGGAGCGTTTCATGCGTGAGATCCACCGGCGGGGCTATCAGGTGTTAGAAAATTCCGGACAGATCATCATTTTCTGCAACCGCGCCCCGATCCGGTGGCTCACCCCCGGGGTATCCCCGATTTCTTTTAAAGAAATCGGATCGAAATCTTTTCAAGATTTCGGTAAGCGCGCCCGACGTTGAAACATATCCGCTTACACCACGCGCCCGCGTCCGACCCGTGCCGCGACCCACGCCCCGCCTGATGCGCCCAGGCCATCGGCCAATAAATCCGCCCATTCGCCGCTGCGCCCGACAAATGGCTGGATCAACTCGATCATCCCGCCAAAGGCCAGGCTCGCCAGAACGACCTGCCAGACAGCCAGGCGCCGCGCATAAGCCATTGGCATCGCAAGAACCGCGAAGGCCAGCATATGCACGAGCTTGTCAAAGCCTGGCATCCCCGGCTGCGGAGCCCCCGGCGGTGTCAGGGTCAAGGCGGCGATCGCAAGGGCGATCACAAGGGTCAATCGTAGGGCCATGCCCCGGCCTTAAGCGGGGCGAGCCGCAAGATCAACATGACGATATGTACTGCCGTCAGGAATTTGACAGATCCTGCGGGAAACCGCCTGAAATCAGCGCATCACATGCACAGAGCACCGGGCATGGCGCACTACTTGCGTGGCGGTCGAGCCAAGCAGAAGATCCTGCATACCGGGGCGATGGCTTGCGATCACGATGCAATCGGGCTTGTTCTCGTCGGCCCAATCCAGAATGGTCCGCCCCGAATGCCCCTCGATCACGTGAGCGGTGGCATCGGGCAGCGTTGCGGCCAGATCGGCCAATTCCTTTTCAACCGCCTTGCGCGCCTCGGTCAGGTAATCCTGCGGCAGATAAGAGATGGCGTAGGCCGGGATATGCTCTATCACATGCAGCAGGCTGATCCGGCCGCCATTATCGGCCAGTAGCCGCGCGGCAGCGACGGCGCCTTTCGAATCTCGGTCATTATCAAACGAAATCGGCACCAAAATATGCTTGTACATTCGGTTTCCTTCCCTGTTGCGGTTGCCCAAGGGTTACGCAAAGCGGGGCCGGGCGCCTTGATCCATGTCAGGTTCCCCCGCGGTGTTATTGAAGCTCACGCATCTGCCGGGATATCTGGGCCGCCCATTCGCCGATGATCGGCAGAAACTCGATCTGGCTAAGGCCCCAGACCAGAAGCGACAAGAGAACGGATGCCCCAAGCACCGTACCAAGCCCGACCGCAAGCCCACGCGCGAAATTGAAGGCAAGCATGCGCGGGACCGAATTGTGAACCCGGATAAATCGGTGACTGTTGAGACGGTGCAACTCGGCGCGCAACGCATGCAGTTCCCGCGTCAGATCCTCGGGGGCCGCTCCGTCATCTTTCATCCGAAAGTTGCCGCAACATCATACATCACCGGCTCAAAGCTTTTGCACAGCTCGTTGATCTCCCGGTTGCGCATGCGCATTTCCTTGGTCCTAAGCATCGCCTGAAAGTCCTCTCGCTTGCGCCATTGCGAATAGCTGGCGATCCGGGTCTGGGCATCGTTCACGTGCAGGCCGACCGCAACAAAGCCGGGCTGTTTGGAGATGAAATCCTGATAGGCCCCAGTCAGCAGATCAAGCAGATCCTGACAGGTGCCGGGGGTGACCTCGAATGTGGTGATCACCGTCTGATGGCTGTTGTCCTGGGCGATATGGGGCATCACGCACCTCCTTTGCAACACCAGCCTAGCACGCAGCCGCACTTGGGTAAATTCTTAGCGCCCTTAACCCTCGCTTTACCCTTTTTAACGAGGGTTGACGCCGAGGTAACCATGTTCCGACGGCTTGTTCTCGCGTTGATCCTATTGCCATGCCTTGCCGCTGCGGCCCAGGCGGGGGCATGGTCACGCGGAAAGGGCAAGACGTTCATCGCGTCTTCGGGTCAGATCGAGGGACCGGACAGCTATGGCTTTTACCGGCAAACCTTTACGCTCTACGCGGAACACGGGTTAAGCGACCGGCTGACGGCAGGGGCCGATCTGGGGGGCGATGGCACGCGGATGTCAAAGATTATCGGCTTTCTGCGCTGGCCGCTCAGGCCTGAAGCGCGAACCGTCAAGCTTGCCTTCGAGATGGGTGCCGGCCAGGTCCAGGCGCAAAACGTCTTGCGTCCGGGCCTGTCTCTCGGGCGCAATCTTTCGCTTTGGGATCGCAACGGCTGGCTGGCGCTCGATGGCCGGACCATCCTCTTTGGCGGTGCCAATATCGCACTCGAGAGCGATTTCACCTTTGGCCTGTCCACCACCCGCAAAACCAAGCTGATCCTTCAGGTTCAGGCCGGTCATCCGGTGGTCGGTGACGCCTATGCCCGCTTCGCCCCCTCTTTCATTTATGAGACCAGGCCCGGCCAGCATATTGAATTCGGCCTGAGCCAGATGGTTTACGGCGGTCGGGCCCAAGGCGTCAAACTGGGCCTCTGGCGAAGCTTTTGACAGCCTCGCCAGAGGCTCCCCATCAGAGCGGGTCGTCGATCCGCACCCGGAGGATCACCGTCCCCGAGACCGCCTGCGGCCAGCGCAGGTTGATCTCGTCCCGATTGGCACCCTGCTTGGCCTCGTAATAGGGCATCACATGCTGCACCGCATTCGCCGCATTACGCAGCGGCCCGGACGCCATCACCGATTCAACCACCTGTGCCCAGGCCCCGAACGGCAACTTGGGCGCAGGCCGTACCACCCAGGTGGTGCCGGCGCTGGCCTCGGTATGCTCCATCAACAACGGGCTTGCGACAGGAGTCCGGATATTGTGAAAGGCATTGTCGTCAAAGGTGACATTGCTGATGTTGTTGTAATCGAGATCGGCAAAACTGGTATCCACGGTTTCGACCCGGTCAATGGCACCAATCCCGCGGAACGAATTGCCGGTCACCGACACCCCGTTCAGGAAATGCCCCGCGCCATGTGGCTTGACCATGATAAAAGTGAACCACGGCGCCACATCGCTGGCCAGGAACACGTTGTCGGTGATGCTCAGCGCGCTGAACGAAAACTCTCCCGAGAACTCCGGCGCCTGGTCATGCTCGTTGCCCCATTCGATAAAGCAATTGTCGATGTAATTGCCGCTGATGGTGCCGCGATTGTTGGTACGCGTCAGGACAAACCCGGCGGTCCGTATCCCGTTGAGCGCGGAATCGCCCTGAAACACATGGTTGCCCGCGATGATCGAGCTTGATCCGCCAACCACCGCGAAATGCCGGAAATGCACCACCCGGTTGTCGCGCACCTTGATGTCATTGGCATTGGAGTTGAACCCGATCGAGACACGCTCGGTCGACAAAAGCGGGCTTTCATCCGACAGGAACTGACAGCGGTCGATCATCATGCCCTGATCGCCTTCACCATGGCTGCTGATGCCGCGGTCCTTGGGCCGCGTGACAAAGCAATCACGCAGGTGAAACCCGGTGCCGCTGGGCGGCAAGAGAATGGCGCTGCAATCGCCACCGCACTGAAATTCGATCTCGGAGAGGACCATGCGCGAAATCTGCTCGAACCCGCTGAAATCCAGCATGTATTTGAAGCGCCGAAAGGTGAACACCTGCGTGCCAGCGGCATCAAACAGCGGCTGGCTGATATCAAGACGCTGCGCCGCGACGTTCCTGGCTGTCACATAGACCTCGCGGCCCACGCCATTGCCCTCGATCAGGGCCCCCACAGGGATATTGGCAACATTCTCGACATTGATGAGACGCTTGGCGTCGCTCGGATCATAACTTGCCTGCGACGTTACCACCTCGGTGTCCCAGGTGGCCCCTGGAAACACAGAAAACTGCCCGTTTTCAATCACATGTCGTTGCTTATAGGTTGTCTTGTTATTGACCGCCGCCGCCATGTCAACCGGGCTGCGCAACGCCACCTTGCGCCCACCAAGATCAAGCGTGACGTGACCGGCATTATTCAAAAGCGCCTGATAGGCCTTCTTGAAGGCAAGTTCGCTCTCCCCAAAAGCGTCGATGTAGGCAGGCAGGTCAAAGTTCCTGGTCAGCGCCAGAATACTGCTTTGCGCCATTTCAAGCGTGCCTTCAAACCGGATACGGTTCTGAATCGTGGTGCTTTGACCAAGGAAATAGGTGCCTGCCGGAACGATGATCTCGCGCCCGTTCGCGGCACCGTCAGCTGCTTCAAACGCAGCGTGATCATCCGCGATACCGTCGCCCACGGCGCCGTAATCGCGCACATCGACCGCGCTGACGATATCGCGCAGGAAGACCCGGCTTATGTCTTCGACAACGATATCGTCGATCCGCACAATGCCGCCGCTCGGCCCCGTAAGGTCAAGTCCGAAATGCCCAAAAAGCGCCTGCGTGCCCCAAGGCATATCAACCCCCGTACGCGCGCCGGTGCCAACAATGGCCGTCACCTCGACGACATCGCCATAGCTTGTCAGCGTGACCTGTGGCCCGTTCAACGCCACAGCGGAAACCGCAACGCCCCCGGCCCCACCGGCCCATGCCGCGATCCGCACATTCGGCAGATTGCCGGAAATCGCCTTGATCCGCGCCCGGACCTGAAGATAACAGCCCGGCAAGATCGGGGTTTCACCCATATACCGCAGTTTTTGCACCGTATCGACCTTCTGAATTTCCAGCGCGCCGCCGAAATCCTGATCCGCCGGTACAAAGGCCGCATTCACCGCATTCTCATAGGTATCCGATCCCGGCGTGCCGTCGCCGCTCGACCATTGATCCAGCCCCGCCGCAAAGGGCTGAGGCATGAAAACGATGCCGTCGGTAATTGCCTTGTTCATATGGTTCCCTTTCCACATCCCGCGTCAAACGCGTATGTCCCATGCTTGACCGGGCACAGCGCACCGCACCCGCTGGAAAAGGGAAGTATCAACGAGGGATTAACCGGCTCTCACAGCACCGTAACGGTGCTCTTTCACATACCGTGCATGCGGGTTTCTTCTTGCCTTAAATATCCCGGGGGAATCGCCTCTGGCGATGGGGGCAGCGCCCCCTTGATCCACGCGCCGTACCGGCACAGGGTTCAAGCCGCTCAGTTATCGGCGTTGCAGCCCCTGAAGGTAGGCCAGAAGATCAACCACCTGCCGGCTGGTGCGCATCTGTTCGCCATTCCCCAGAGACAGAACCACGTCGCGGCCCTGAAAGAAATCCCCGTAAATCGGCATCGGCTCGCCATGGGCGGCCATCGGGTCGCGCCCGTCGATCTGACGCACGGTCCGGGCCAGCGGAAAGGCCCCGCCGTTCATGGCCGACAATAGCGTCAGGTCACTTGGCGCCACGCTCAGAACCGGGCGCATCGGCCCATGGCCGCTGGCATCGGCGCCATGACAGGCGGCGCAATAGCGTTGAAAGGTCTTTTCCCCCTGACGCTTATCCTGCGCCATCACGGGCCCGCACAGGCCGATCACTGCCAGCAGGCCCGCATAAACTCCGATCCGCATCATAGCCTCCTTCATCGCGCTTCCATCCAAACCGCTTTCGCCGCCCCATGCCTTGATCTGCGTCATCCGCCCGCCCTGCGCCACAGCCCCGGCCTAACCGGCAAGCGCCGCCACCTGCGCCCAGAGTGCATCCGGCACCTCGACAGGATCAGCCTCCCGTTTGCCCTGCCCCGGCATGCGCGCGCCCTCGTCAAGCGCCACCCCCTCGGCCACCTGTGCCAGGCGGTCATAGAACGCCCCCGACGTGTCGGGATCCATCAGCAGGTAATACTGCCCAAGATCATGCGGCGCCCCCTCGGGCGCCTTTAGCGGCTTCACGTCGCGGCTGACCACGCCGCCGGTCATGCCCGCCGCCAAAAGCTCGGCCATAAGGCCAAAGCCCCAGCCCTTGTAACCCCCCATGCTCACCAGCGATCCGGCAAGGGCCGCTTCGGGGTCTGTCGTCGGCTGGCCACTCGCATCAAGCGCCCAGCCTTCGGGAATACGCTCACCTGCCGCCTTGGCCATGGTTATCTTGCCAAGCGCCACGGTGGTGGTCGACTGATCAAACTGCATCACGATCCCGCCCTTGCCATCGGGCACCGAAAAGGCAATCGGATT